>NZ_JVDT01000265.1 GCF_001076885.1 Bacillus sp. 522_BSPC | reverse complement strand
TTTCTCGCATCTCCCGTAGGAGTCGAGCGGACACCTCTCCAAACTAACTTATTATTTGCTTTCAAATAAATATAACCTCATTTAATTTGCAGAACTAGACATTTTCAGTGCCCTCCTCGCTGCGCTGCGGGGTCTCAGCCTTTCCTCTATTTCCCGCAGGAGTCGACCGTCNTCCGCTCCATTTCACTTCATTTTTAAACCTTTTTCTAAAATATAAATACGAACGATCATGTAAACTTACCGCACAATCGTTAGTATTTATTGTTAGCTGAAATGTTTATGTCCCAGTCTCTTTTGTATGTTTTTATAAGTGTTTGTTTTTCAATAATAACAACCAATGAAGTACAATTATGTATGTGCCTTCATTGGTTAAATATTTATATAAACTTATTTTAATTCGTTTTTGTTTCATCAATGTGTTTTAAACGAAAGAAAGCAGCAACAGCAGCGATTAAAGTAATCGCGCAAAGCAAATAAAATTGAAAGTGCTCCATATGCTTCATTAAAATAGCCATAATAGGTGGTCCAGCTGCCACTCCAATAAAGCGCATACTACTATAAATGCTTGTGATGGTTCCTCTTTCTTCCTTTTCAATCCCTTCTGTTATTAAGGCATCAAGAGGGGGTAAGCTTCCTCCAATTCCGATACCTGCAAACGTAAGGAAGATAATAATGAACCACATTTTTTCTGAAAAATTGAGAGCAATTGTTCCAGTAATTATCGCTAGTAAGCCAATAAATGTTATCCAGCGCATTAAATTTTTGTCTTTTTTTATTTTTTTTCCAGTAATGTAGGAAGTAAGGCATAATGCTCCGAGCGGCATGGAGAGATATAGCCCTTTTTTAATATTTTTAATATGATAATGCTTTTCCAATATATCTGATAAATAAAACAGCTCCGCAAATAAAACGAACATAACAATAGCTCCAATAAAGAAAATGGCGTACAGCCATTTTTTGTCTTGGTGCAATATTTCTTTCGTATGTTGAATAAATTCTTTGAACGGTAAAGGCTTTTCTTTACTTTTTGGTGATTTAACAAAGATCATTATTAAAACGATGGAAATGAAACAAAAGACAGGAATAGACATAAAAGGGATATACCATATAAATCCTGCTAAAAATGCTCCTAGGATTGGACTAAGTACTTTTCCAAATGTATTGGCTGTTTCAATAATCCCTAATGTACTACTCACCTCTTCTTCGTTTTTAAATAAATCGCCTACTAATGGTAATACAATTGGGAATGCTCCAGCTGCACCAACACCTTGAAGTGCTCTTCCGAGAAGAATGACCCAATAGCTATTATCTATTAACCATGCAGCAATTCCTGAAATGACCCCACCAATCCCAGCGATAATTAAACTTGGAATAATCACCCGTTTTCGACCGATGTGATCCGATAAATAGCCTGCTACGGGTATCAATATTATCGCTAAAATAGAATATACAGTAATAATCATACTTACTTTAAAAGAGGATATATTCAGCTTTTGTTCAATTGATGGCAATACTGGAATCAGCATGCTATTTCCAAGGGTCATTACTAACGGGATGGAAGAAAGTGAGAATATCGACATTTTAGAAACCTTTACATTTTGTTTCTTAGTTGTCTTGTGCATTTTATTTGTAAGGTTACCTATTCTTTTTTCATCATTTACATGATCCATTTTCATTCTCCCTGCTTTCAAATAGTTAACTATAGTTAATATGTACAGGTGAGATAAAAATTAACGCGATTTTCTCCCTCCAAAAAATGGTTATTTCACTTTTGCCAACTCCTTTCTTCTTTTCTTTAACTAATATGATATGATGAAATAAAAATGATGGTGGTGTGTAAAAGTGGGGGAAGTTATTGCTTTAAGCATTGGTAAAGAAAAAGCATTTACATGGAAAGATAAAATGGTTCATTCGGCAATTGGAAAAGAGAAAGTGGAAGAAGTGTTATTAACAGTTGATGGCTTTGTTGGCGATGGTGTTGCGAATAAGGCTTTTCATGGTGGGAAAGAAAGAGCGGTATGCTATTATCCTTTTGAACATTATAAAAAGTGGGAAGAGGAATTTAAAATAAAGCTTAATCCACCTGCTTTTGGAGAAAATATTTGTGGAACAGAATTTACGGAACATAATACATATATTGGCGATATCTTTTCTTTAGGGAAAGCGATTGTACAAGTAACCCAAGGAAGGGTTCCTTGTTCTACTATTTCAAAATATAATGAAGTGGACACATTTTTAAGCAGAATAGTGGAAACTTGTTATACGGGCTATTTTCTAAAAGTTATCGAAGAAGGAATGGTAAATGCGAATTCAAGCTTTCAATTAATAGAACGTCCCCAAGATAAAGTGTCCGTTTGGGATGCAACGAAAGTGATGCTTCTAGATCGTAAAAATAAAGATGCGATGTTAACGATATTACAAATCGAACAATTAGCAGAGGATTGGAAAAACCGCTATAAAAAAGCGCTTGAAAAAATCAATTAAAATTTTTAGTGGAAAATAGTTGACTTTTATTATATAGTTCCATATCATATAAGTAACATATCGAACGGCAATGAAGAAGAGTAGTACCTTTATTGAAAACCTCAGAGAGCTGGTGGTTGGTGCAAACCAGTGTGGACGATAAAGAGAATGGACTTCTGAGCTTCTAAACCGAACCAATTTTTTGTAGTAGGCTTTAGCGAACGTCTCATCGTTACAAGAGACAGAAATTTAGTTGTATTTCGACGGATTTCTTAAAGTGAGCTTAAATTATTAAGCTAATGAAGGTGGCACCACGGGTCTCTCGTCCTTTTTATAGGAGAGAGGCCCTTTTTGTTTTATAAAAAAATAACTAATACTGCAAAAGCAATGAAGAAGAGTAGTAAGTATAAACACGATGTTAAAGAGAGTCGGTGGCTGGTGTGAACCGATACATTCCTTATACTGAATGGACTTCTGAGTGTGAATCTGAAAATATAGTAGGGTTCAACGGTATCCTCCGTTATCGGGATAGAGTATAAATTGTACTCGAAAAGTGAGAGTGAATAATCACTCTAACCTGAGGTGGTACCGCGGTTAATTAATCGTCCTCTATCTGCAAAAGAATCATGCAGATAGGGGACTTTTTTTGTTGGCTAATATTCAATGTTTTAATAAAAAGCGTCAAACAAGGAGGATTTAATGATGAAAACCAATATTTTATTAATAGATGAAATTCAAGGAGATACATTAACGCCTATAGGGATTTATCAAAGACTATCTGGAAAAAAGAAATTCCTGCTCGAAAGCTCTCTAAAACATGAAGATTCAGGACGATATTCCATCATAGGATGTAATCCAACATTTGAGCTTATTGGAAGTGGTTTTGAAACAATGATTCTTGATGGAGATAAACGAGAAATAAGAAAAGAAAGGGCACTTGATTTGGTAAAAGAATTCTTGCCAGAAAATCAAGCAGAACTTCCTCATTTCTTGCCAGTAAATGCAGGAGCATTCGGTTATGTAGGCTATGACAATATAAGGCAATATGAATATATCGGTCCAGACGCTAAGGATGAAATAGGAATACCAGATGTGCATCTTATGTTTTTTGAAGATTTAGTAATTTTTGACCATTTAGAACAAAAAGTTTATTTGGTTGCAAGTCCATTAAAGGAAACGACAACAGAACAAGAGCTAAGATTTCGACTGCAGATTAGAAAGCTAGAGGTCACTGCTCCTTATAAAGAGGACTTACCGGAAGTGAAACTAACTCCATTTCAGGCAAGCATTTCGAAAGAGCAATTTATCGAGAAGGTTAACAAAGCAAAGGATTATATTTTGGAAGGGGATATCTTCCAAGTAGTTCCATCCCAAAGGATGACTGCTGAAATAGAGGGATCTGCTTTTTCTTATTATCGAAAACTTCGCATTAAAAATCAGTCACCATATATGTATTTTTTCGATTTTGAGGAGTATGCAGTGCTTGGAAGTTCACCCGAAAGCTTAATTAAAGCAGTTAACGGAAAAGTAATAACAAATCCAATTGCTGGAACGAGGCCAAGAGGGGCGACGTTGGAGGAAGATATAAAGCTAGAGCAAGAGCTGTTGGTAGATGAAAAGGAATTAGCAGAGCATAAAATGCTAGTTGATTTAGCAAGAAACGATGTTGGAAAAGTTAGTGGTTTTGGTAGTATCTCTGTTGATAAGTATATCAAAGTAGAAAAGTATAAGCATGTTATGCATCTTGTTTCAGAGGTAAGCGGAGAATTAAAGAAAGATTTCAAATGTGTAGATGCACTTGTTTCTTGTTTACCTGCCGGGACAGTATCAGGAGCTCCTAAAATACGTGCTATGCAGATTATCAATGAATTAGAAGGAACAAAAAGAGGAGTCTATTCAGGGGCTGTTGGCTATTTTTCAAAAAATGGAAACATGGACTTTGCCCTAGCAATTCGCACAATGGTTATTAAAGACAAAAAGGCATACATTCAGGCTGGTGCAGGGATCGTGCATGATTCTGTTCCAGTAAAGGAATATGAGGAAACGATTCATAAACTAAAATTATTCTTGGAGGAACAGCATGATTTTATTAATCGATAATTATGACTCTTTTACGTATAACTTATTTCAGTATTTAGGAGAATTAGGGGAAGAGATTACGGTTGTTCGAAATGATGAAATTTCGATTGAGGCAATTCGTCGCTTAAATCCAGAACGGATTGTTCTTTCACCTGGACCAGGTAGACCTGAAAATGCAGGCATTTTAATTGAGCTTATTCAAACTCTTTATCAGGAGTTTCCGATTCTTGGCATTTGTCTTGGACATCAGGCAATTGGATATGCATTTGGATCAGAAGTAGTAAAAGCCTCTAATGTAATGCACGGGAAAACATCGAAATTAAAGGTAACAAATAACTCCGTTTTTCGAAATATAGAAGACCCGGAAGTGATGCGATACCACTCTCTTGTTATTAAGAAGGATACATTAAATGAGGAATTCGAAGTCTTGGCTAACTCAACAGACGACAACGAGATTATGGCGATAAAGCATAAGAAGTATCCGTTATATGGCTATCAGTTTCATCCAGAGTCAATAGGGACTGACTGCGGAAAACAGTTGTTGAAAAATTTTATCATGGAAACTGGAAAGGAAGTTCAAAGATGAAAGAATACGTAGAAAAATTAATGGCGAATCAATCATTAACGGAAGCTGAAATGGAAAATGCGGCAAGCCTCCTTTTTTCAGATGAAATAACAGATACAGAGATTGCGGCTTTTATTACAAGCTTAAAAATGAAGGGAGAAACAGTAGAGGAAATAGTCGGTATCGTAAATGCTGTACGAAAACAGACTCTCCCTTTTTCCGAAACAATAATGGGCTGTATTGATAACTGTGGTACTGGTGGAGACAGATCTCAAAGCTTTAATATAAGCAGCACTTCAGCATTTGTTTTAGCAGGAGCAGGAATACCTGTAGCTAAGCATGGAAATCGCAGTATTTCTAGTAAAACAGGAAGTGCAGATGTCTTAGAAGAACTAGGAATAAAACTAAATGTGACTCCAGAACAGAATATTCGTCAATTAGAAGAAGTAGGAATTACATTTCTATTTGCTCAGCATGTTCAACCGAAAATGGGCAGAATTATGAAGGTTCGAAGAGAATTAAAGCTTCCAACGATTTTTAATTTAATTGGACCATTAACAAACCCAATATCCCTTGAAACGCAAGTATTAGGAATATATAGAAGTGATTTACTTGTAACTTTTGCTGAAAGTTTAAAAAAATTAGGCAGAAAGCGAGCTGTTGTTTTAAATGGTGCAGGCGGAATGGATGAAGCCTCTTTACAAGGTGATAATCAACTGGTGATTTTGCAAAATGGAAAAATAGAGGAAACGATCCTTAATCCAGAAGATGTAAACCTCCCTTATTATACAAATGGAAAAATACGTGGAGGAGACGCAAAGGAAAATGCCACAATATTATGGAATGTCTTAAAGGGGAAAAAGGGTGCTTATCGTGATACGGTACTTTTAAATGCAGGCATCGGTATTTATACGGCAGGAAGAGCTGACAGTATTATCGAAGGAGTAAATGCAGCGAAGGAAAGTATTGATTCAGGAGCAGCACTTCATAAATTAAATCAATTAGTGGAGACAAGCAAAGAATTCGAAGGGGCAGGGATATAAAGTGGAAACCATCTTGGATAAAATTATTGCAAAAAAAAGCGAAACGATTGAAGAATTATATAAAAGAAAAGAAGAGTTGAAGACAGTCGTTCAAAGCAAGGAAAGAAGATCGTTATTAAATAAAATAATGCAGGCAGAAGCATTATCCGTAATTGCTGAGTTTAAGCGGGCTTCTCCATCAAAGGGAGATATCAATGTGGAGAAGGATCCAAAGGAACAAGCTAAAATGTATGAATTATATGGTGCAGATGCTATCTCTGTGTTAACAGATGCCCCCTTTTTTAAAGGATCATACGAGGATTTGGCAAAAGTGAGAGAAGCGGTTAATTTGCCCATTCTATGCAAGGATTTTATTGTTGATAAGATTCAAATCGATTTCGCTAAAGCATATGGTGCAGACCTCATATTACTAATAGCAGCTGCATTAGAGGACGAAAAGCTACATGAATTATATACGTATGCAACGAAATTAGGGCTGGAAGTATTGCTTGAAGTTCATAATGAAGAAGAATTGGAAAGAGCCTTAAAAACAGATGCTCCGTTAATTGGTGTGAATAACAGAGACTTAAAAACATTTGAAGTATCACTGGAAACAACCGAAAAATTAGCTGGGAAAATTAAGAATAGTGGCAGATACATGGTTAGCGAAAGTGGTATAGCCACATTTGATGATATTTTAAAGGTTACATCTAGTGGAGCGAATGCTGTTTTAGTTGGGGAGACCTTTATGAAAGCAACAGACCTTGAAAGCAAAATCAAAGAAATGAAAGTATCTTTGGGGGCTTGAGATAAAGTGAAAGTAAAAATTTGTGGCATTACAACAAAAGATGCAGCAGCATGTGCCGTTCAATATGGAGCGGATGCATTAGGCTTTGTATTTGCGAATAGTAAACGGAAAATAAATCCAGAAAAGGCGAAAGAAATTATTGATACTCTCTCTAATGATTTAATGAAGGTGGGCGTATTTGTCAATGAGACTAAAGATAATATAGAGAAAATTGTGAAATTATCAGGTATTAATACAATTCAGCTTCATGGAGATGAAACGCCAGAATTTGCTTCAAGCTTTTCT
Organism: Bacillus sp. 522_BSPC; assembly: GCF_001076885.1. Taxonomy (GTDB): domain Bacteria; phylum Bacillota; class Bacilli; order Bacillales; family Cytobacillaceae; genus Niallia; species Niallia hominis. The sequence goes on along the minus strand of NZ_JVDT01000265.1, from coordinate 12,159 downwards.
TTGCCAATAATTAAGGCATTTAGTATATCATCCAAAGAAGATCTTCAACAAGTAACTGCTTTTCCATGTGAATATGCCCTACTAGATAGTCCAAGAGGAAAGTATCATGGAGGAAATGGAATAGCATTTGACTGGAGCATAATTAAAAATTATGACTTCGGCCAAAAGAAAATTATCCTTGCTGGCGGATTAAATATATCAAACTTAGCTGAAGCCATCCAAATAACCAATCCTTTTATGGTGGATGTTAGCAGTGGAGTGGAAACGGATGGAAAGAAAGATTTAGCGAAAATCAAGAATTTTTTACAAATTGGAAAAACAGTTCATATTTAAGAAAAGAGGGAGCTATCATGGCAGAAACATATGCGTTTCCAGATAAAAGAGGACATTTCGGGTTGTATGGAGGTAGATACGTACCAGAGACATTGATGCAGGCAGTAACAGAACTTGAAACAGAATATAAGAAAGCGCAGCAGGATCCAGCTTTTCATAAGGAATTAAATAATTTGCTTAAGGATTATGTCGGAAGAGAAACACCCCTTTATTTTGCAGAAAATCTAACAAAATACGCTGGTGGCGCAAAAATTTATTTAAAGAGAGAAGATTTGAATCATACAGGAGCTCATAAAATTAATAACTCCTTAGGCCAAGCATTACTGGCAAAAAGAATGGGCAAAAAGAAAGTTGTAGCGGAAACAGGAGCTGGACAGCATGGTGTTGCCACAGCAACAGCCTGTGCGCTATTAAACTTAGAATGTACGATTTTTATGGGGGAAGAGGATATTAGAAGGCAAAAGCTGAATGTATTCCGAATGGAATTACTAGGAGCAAAAGTAGTTGGCGTTACTTCTGGAAGTGCCACACTTAAGGATGCTTGTAATGAAGCCTTACGCTATTGGGTAACAAATGTTGTTGATACTCACTATATTTTAGGGTCTGTAATGGGACCACATCCATTCCCAATGATGGTCCGTGATTTTCAAAGTGTCATTGGGAAAGAAGCAAAAAAACAATACGTTGAAAAAGTCGGAAATCTTCCAGAAGCGATCGTTGCCTGTATTGGTGGCGGCAGTAATGCAATGGGTATTTTTTATCCGTTTATCGAGGATGAAAGTGTTGCTTTATATGGAGTAGAGGCTTCGGGACATGGTCTTGGTACGGAAAAGCATGCTGCTTCCTTATCAAAAGGGAAACCAGGTGTATTACATGGCTCTTATATGTATTTGCTACAAAATGATGATGGGCAAATTCAAGAAGCACATTCAATTTCTGCAGGCTTAGATTATCCAGGTATTGGTCCTGAGCATAGCTATCTTCATGATATTGGACGTGCAACCTATGAATCAATCACCGATGATGAAGCTTTTGAAGCACTGCAGCTTCTTTGTAAAGTGGAAGGGATTATTCCTGCATTAGAGAGTGCTCATGCAATTAGCTATGCAGTAAAACTGGCTGCTAAGATGGATAAGGAAAAAGGGATTATTGTTTGCTTGTCTGGTAGAGGAGATAAGGATGTAAATACAGTGATGGAAAGAATGGGGGAATAAAAATGAAGACAATTCGAGAAGCCTTTCATGAGGGGCTTGAAAAAGGAGATAAAGCGTTTGTTCCATATATAATGGCTGGAGACGGTGGTCTTGAAACGTTGAAGGATAAAGTGCTTTTTCTTGAAGAAGCAGGAGCAACTGCCATTGAATTAGGCATTCCTTTCTCTGACCCTGTAGCAGATGGACCGATTATTCAAGCCGCAGGCATCCGTTCCCTTCAAGCAGGAACAACACTTAAAGGTGTATTTGAATCGATTCAATCTTTTAGAGAGTTAACTACTATTCCACTTGTGATGATGACCTATTTAAATCCTATATTAGCATACGGAGTAGAGGCATTTTTCCAAGACTGTGAAAAAGCATCAATAAATGGACTGATTGTCCCTGATTTACCGGTAGAAGAAGAAGTAATCATAGAAAAATTAGCTGCAAAGCATCATGTTGAAATAATCCGATTAGTGACATTAACAAGTCCGTTAGATCGAATTGAAAACATTGCAAAAAAAGGAAATGGCTTCTTATATGCCGTAACGGTAAACGGTATAACGGGATCGAGAACTAGCTTCCAAGAACATTTAGGTACACATTTACTAAAGGTTAAGGAAGTAAGTCCCATCCCAGTCCTAGCAGGATTTGGCATTTCTTCTCCAGAGCATGTTACAAGTATGACAGAATATTGTGATGGCGTAATCGTTGGAAGTAGAATCGTGGAACTTTTTTCAGAGAACAAGTTAGAGGAAATAAAGGAACTGATTGCTGCAAGTAAAAAAGGAAACACATTATCTGCTATTTAAAAGGTGGAATCCTCTCTTCTTCATTCTGGTTCAGAATAAGGAGGGAGGATTTTTGCCTAATCTGTTTGATAAGTAGTGAAATGATTTCGAGAGATAGAAGGGAAGAAATTCATCCGTAAAAGGGCTGTTCGAAAAGTTCAGCCCTTTTAAAAGATTATTCACCATATGAAAGATTTTGATATAGCTTATTTTCCTTCGTTAGCTCGGTGATAAGAGGGGAAACAGCATGCTGTTTAAAGGAAAATTCAGGAACGATAAAGGAAAAGTATCTGATGATTGGGACATTTTTAATACGTAATATACTAAGGGTATCCATAAACATTTCTTTCTGGACTGCATATTTAGAAACAATCGATATCCCTAAATCAGCTTCCACAGACTCTTTAATAATTTGTGTGCTTCCAAATGAGCGAACACTCGGTGGATCAAAGTTTTGGTTTTGAAAAAACTGATTTACTACTTCTCTTGTTCCTGAACCTTCTTCTCTAAGTATCCAAGTCTCATCATACAAATATTTTAATTCTATGGATGAAAGACTGGCAAAACGATGATTTTTACTAACGATAATGACAAGTTCATCTTCTTTAAATGGTGTTATGCTTAAATGTGGATGATGTTTCAAATGACTATCAATGATTCCTAAATCAATTTCTCCATGTAGCAATTGATCGATAATGCGATTCGAGTTTCTTATACTTATCATAGGATTATCATGTTTCTTGTCTTTTTTTATATAGTCTGCAATTACTTTCGGAAGTAAATATTCTCCGAATGTGAAGCTAGAGCCAATGGAAAGTGGACGGCTTTTCGTTTTAGAGAGGTAATCAATCAAATTATTCACTTCTTTGTACTCAGATAAAATTTTCTTTGCATGAAAATAAAATAATTCGCCTGCTTTTGTTAGTCTTACATATTTATTCGTTCGGTCTAAAAAGGTAACATTATACTTTTTTTCAAGTGCTTTAATGGAAAGCGTTACTGCAGATTGAGTAATATGTAAGCTTTCTGCTGCCCTAGTAAAATTAAGTTTTTCAGCAACTGTCACAAAGGTCAATAAATGATAATCCAAAAAAACACACTCCTTTAATAAACGATAGAATGGATGTTAAGACATATTAGTCGCAGTTTATATACCAAAATAGGCTAAAGGAAATTTATATAAGTAATAGAAAATTATCTTTTTCTATTATTATACTAAAAAGGAGTGTGGATAAAAACAGAAATTGATAGAATAGTGCAAAAATAATGAATATTTACTAAATAACTTTTTATCCATTTTATTGAATAATTAAACAATCAGACCATTCTCCTATTTTGTAAGGTATTTCGCTTGATTTATGTCGGATATATAAACTGAAACTTCCATTCGTAAGTTATGTTTTCACTGATGATAGTAGAAGCAGTCGGAGCTATACGGACAGTTGAACTTTTACCAACTATCTTCAAAATCGCATAAAGCTTGCAGGCAGATTTTTACTGTCCGTTAAGAAGTGGACAAATATTTATCTTGTGGAAATTGCAAATAACTACTATAATCAATAATGATTCTCAATATAGGTGAATGTAAAAAAGAAGAAAAGAATTGTTCGATGCAGACAGAAACTACGTAAATGGTATGATAGTATATCGTTTATGTAGTAACTGGAACGAATGATAAAAGAGGATAACAAATTAGAAAGGTTAGGTGTGAAGGAGATAAATTATGATTAAACGTTTTTTTTCATATTATAAACCACATAAAAAATTATTTACGCTCGACTTCTCAAGTGCAATCGTTGTTGCACTATTAGAGCTTGCTTTTCCACTTGCGGTTTCTTGGTATATTGATGATTTGCTTCCAGAAGGAAATTGGGGCACGATTTTATCCGTAGGTGTGGGATTACTGCTATTATATGTAACAAGTACCTTTCTTCAATACATAGTCAATTATTGGGGCCATAAACTTGGGATAAATATTGAAACAGATATGCGAGGCCAATTATTTACCCATGTGCAAAGACAATCATTTTCTTTTTTTGATAATACAAAAACTGGCCATATCATGAGTCGTATTACCAATGATTTATTTGATATAGGAGAACTTGCCCATCATGGACCTGAGGATTTATTTATTGCTTTTATGACATTTGTTGGTGCATTTTGGATTATGCTTACAATTAATATAAAACTAGCATTAATTGTTATCTTTATCGTTCCAATTCTAGTTTGGCTCATTACATACTGTAACAAAAGCATGAATAAGGCATGGGGCCATATGTATGGGGATATTGCAGATGTAAATGCTAGAGTGGAAGATAGTGTCTCTGGTGTACGTGTAGTTCAATCTTTTACAAATGAAGACTATGAAATTTCTAGATTTACAGTAAATAATAGAAGATTCCGTAAGGCAAAAATAGGTGCATATAAAGTAATGTCGCTTACGTCTTCTTCTGTATATATGTTAATGAGATTCTTTACTTTAGTAGTTTTAGTCTTTGGTGCTTGGCTAACCTTTCATGATCAAATGAAAATCGGGGAACTAGTATCTTTCATTTTGTTTGTAAATATATTGCAAAAACCAATTGATAAAATTAGTGCCATATTAGAACTATATCCAAAGGGAATGGCTGGATTTAAGCGTTTCTTAGAATTGCTAGATTCAGAACCAAAGATTTTAGATAAGAAAGATGCAATAGAAGTAAATGGATTAAAGGGAGATATTACACTACAGGATGTAACGTTTAGTTATGACAGTAATCCTGTTTTGAAAAATATTAATTTGTCCATAACTGCTGGTGAAACGATTGCTTTTGTCGGACCTTCTGGTGCCGGTAAAACGACGATTTGTTCGTTAATTCCTCGTTTTTATGATGTGAATAGTGGGAGTATCAAGATTGACGGAATGGATATTCGTGATATGACGATGAAATCATTAAGATCGCAAATTGGAATTGTACAGCAGGATGTATTTTTATTTACAGGTACGTTAAAAGAAAATATTGCTTACGGTAATTTAAATGCGTCAGATGAAGAAATTCATGAAGCAGTTAGAAGAGCACATCTCGAAGATTTAGTGCTTAAATTGCCAGATGGTTATGAAACGCAGATTGGTGAAAGAGGATTGAAGCTGTCAGGTGGACAGAAGCAAAGAATCGCTATTGCTCGGATGTTCCTAAAAAACCCGCCCATTCTCATATTAGATGAAGCGACTTCTGCACTTGATACAGAAACGGAATTAATTATCCAAAATTCATTAAATGAGCTAGCTCAAAACCGTACAACACTAGTGATTGCACATCGCCTTGCGACCATTCGCAACGCTGATCGCATTGTTGTAGTTACAGAAAATGGGATAGAAGAAGAAGGAAAGCATGATGAATTATTAGCACAGAACGGGATTTTCGCTAACCTTCATCGTGTACAATATCAGCGTTAAGTTTAAGGTCTGTACTTATAATAGTACAGACCTTATTGGGTTCCTTTTATCCTTGATCACGGATTGTTATTATTTTTTACTCGACAACATAAAGAAAACTCAATTTACAAAAACACTAGGATAAATATTCAATATGCGATATATTGGATATAAGTTATTGGGTTATTCGATTAAAGAGAGGGGTAAATTATTGAGACCGATTATTTTAGGGATATTTGCAGCGCTATTTTTTGCGTTTACATTTGTGTTGAATCAGTCGATGGAAATAGGTGGAGGAAGCTGGTTATGGAGTGCCTCTTTACGTTATTTTTTTATGTTGCCACTCTTAATTTTAATTGTGGTGTGTAGAAATAACTTAATGGTTGTATGGCAAGAGTTAAAAGAAAATCCTGCTTCTTGGTTAATATGGAGTACTGTTGGTTTTGGTTTCTTTTACGCTGGGATTTGTTTTGCGGGTGCATATGGACCAGGTTGGCTTGTGGCGGGTACTTGGCAGCTTACAATCATTTCTGGCATATTTCTCACACCTTTATTTTATGAAAATAAGATTGGAAGAGATGGAAATCTTCAATCAGTTCGAAAAAAAATACCGTTAAAAAGTTTAACTTTTTCCATTTTAATCGTTGTTGGAGTCATCATTATGCAATTAGAATTTGCTGTATCTATTTCTCTAAAGGATGCTTTATTTTGTCTTATTCCTATACTTATTGCATCATTTGCGTATCCGTTAGGGAATCGAAAGATGATGGAGCTTTGTAATGATAGATTAGATGTTTTTCAACGTGTATTAGGAATGACAATTGCAAGTCTTCCATTTTGGATTCTATTATCTATTATTGGTGTATTAACAGTCGGGCTTCCTGGAAAGCAGCAGGTAGGTCAATCAGCAATCGTGGCAGTATTTTCTGGTATTATTGCGACGGTATTATTTTTTGCAGCAACAGACTTAGTTAAAGACAATATGGTTAAATTAGGGGCTGTAGAAGCAACACAATCATTGGAAGTTTTATTTGCTTTGTTTGGTGAAATAATCTTTTTATCTTCTCCTTTACCAACCTCTATTAGTCTTCTCGGTATTTGTTTTGTAATGCTTGGGATGATTTTGCATAGTGTATATTCGAGTAAGAAAATACACATAAATAGTAGCATTGAAGCATAATCATGGTTTTTGTGACTGAATATTTATTTCAATCATGAAAGATATGTTAAGAATGTAATAACTATATGAAGTTTATTTGGAGTTATCGGAATTTTTTACTTTTTCAAAAGAAATCGTTATACTATGTTAATATGTAGGAATTAATGCTTGTAGATAAAGTGTTGATAAAAATGAATGGCATGTAAGATGAAATTTATTTGTCCAAACAGTAAACAAGATTAAATAGTAATCATCTTACATAGTAAAAAAAGATGCTTTGGCTAAGCAAGATATGAAGCTAGGGCCTTAAGAAAGTGGTATTCTGTCAGTCGTATTTTTTGGCTATCACTTCTAAATATAAAAATTAGGAGGAAAAGCAAAGTGACGAAAAAGTTGGAAGATAAGGACATTAAGCTGATTGCTCTTGACATGGATGGGACATTATTGAATGAAAAAGGGGAAATACCAGAGGAAAACCGAAAAGCAATTAAAGAAGCCCACGATAATGGATTACATGTTGTGTTAAGTACAGGTCGCTCTCTTGCTACTTGTAAGGATCACGCAAAAAGTCTTTTATTAAAATCATATTTAGTTACAGTAAACGGTAGTGAAATTTGGGATACAAAGGGAAATTTAATTGAAAGAAATCTTGTGGATGCCAATCATATCCAATGGATGTGGGGCCTAGCACAGCAACACAAAGCAAAAATGTGGGCAACTAGCTGTGATAAATTATGGTTTGATGAGATGCCGGAAAATGTAAGAGAATTAGAGTGGCTAAAGTTTGGTTTTCATATTGAAGATAATCAAATTAGAGAAAAGGTTTTGAACAGTTTACAAGAGAAGAAATGTTTTGAAATCAGTAATTCATCCCCTGTAAATATTGAGGTAAATGCATTAGGAATTAATAAAGCAAGAGGCCTCAAAAAAGTATGTGAGCTATTACATATCTCAATGGATCAGGTATTGGCAGCTGGAGACAGCCTGAACGATATTAGCATGATTAAAGAAGCTGGCATAGGAGTGGCAATGGGAAATGCTCAGGACTTTGTAAAGGAGACAGCAGATGTTGTAACCTTAACAAATAATGAAAATGGAGTAGCCCATGCAATAAGAAAATGGGCTCTAAATAGAGAAGCTGCAGAAATAAAAAACTAGTTTTTCTGTTCTTCACACTAAAAATTATTTTTTCTGGTCGATAAATAAAAAAACAATTGAAACCACAGAAAAAACTGCTTATAATAAGTAAAAAGAAAAATGAACGAAGCGAAAGGACTAGTATGTGAGACGCTTTTATAAAAGAGAGTGAAGTTTATAAGCTGAAAGACTTCATTATAAAAGTTCACAGAACCTACCTTTCAAGTCCTATTACAATAGGCGCATTTCTTGCGTTATCAGACAGAGTGGAATCAATTGTTTGAATTGATTCAATAAAGGTGGTACCACGGAAAGCCCTTTTTCGTCCTTTTATAAGGAAATGAAAAGGGCTTTTTTCTATTTCTTTGTAAAAATAGGCGCAGGTTTACTAAAGTTCGGAGGAAATAACATGGAGAAAAAAAGGATTGTCGTAAAAATCGGAAGCAGCTCTCTCACAGATTCAAAGGGTGCAATCGACCAATCAAAATTAGGGGACCATATTGCAAGCATTGCCAATTTAAACAATAGTGGCCATGAAGTATTATTAGTTTCTTCTGGTGCTGTCGCGGCTGGTTTTGCAAAATTAGGCTATCCGGCAAGACCAGTCACACTCAAAGGAAAGCAGGCTGCAGCTGCTGTTGGTCAAAGCTTATTAATTCAAAGCTATAATGAACAATTAAGTAAGTATGGCATAGTGCCAGCACAAATTTTAATAACGCGCAACGATTTTTCCAAGCGAGATCGATACCGAAATGCCTATTCCACGCTTACAGAATTATTAGAAAGAAATATTTTGCCTATTATTAATGAGAACGACACTGTATCTGTAGAAGAATTAACATTTGGAGACAATGATATGTTATCCGCTCTCGTTAGTGGTCTTATACATGCAGATCAATTGATTATTCTTACAGATATTAATGGTTTGTATAACAAGAATCCGAAAGAAGACCAAACAGCAAAACGAATTGATTATTTGCCGGAAATTACAGAAGTATGGAAAAACGTAGCAAAAGGTAGTGGATCAAAGGTTGGAACAGGAGGTATGAAATCAAAACTCATTGCAGCAGAAACAGCATTGTCATTAGGTGTAAAGGTATTCATTGGAAAAGGATCGGGTGAAAATAAGTTAATTGATATTATGGATGGTAATGGGGATGGAACTTATATTGGTTCCGATGCGTTAACATTGATTAATAGTAATCGTCAATGGATTTCACTGCATTCCACCGTACAAGGAAGCTTGTATGTCGATGAAGGGGCAGAAATTGCTTTGGTTCATAATGGGAGTAGTTTATTACCAGCAGGGATTTATAAAGTAGAAGGTATTTTTGAAAAAGGGAATGTAGTAGAGGTATTTGGTATAAATGGCATTATTGGAAAAGGTGAAGTGCTTTACTCTTCTGAAGAATTAAAAAAAATCATCACACAAAGAACGGCAGAAAAAAGACTGGATAAAAATCCGAAATTGGAAGTAATTCACCGTGATAAATGGGTGAAAATTTGACAAGGGAGAGATGAAAATGGGAGAGGTTTATCAAAAAGGTGAATTAGCAAAGAAAGCAAGCTATCAATTATTAAATAAATCAACAGATGAAAAGAATGATGCATTATTATTAATTAGTAATCAATTATTAGAAGATAAAGACTTGATTATGGCAGCGAATAAGGTCGATCTTGAAAAGGGAAAAGAAAACGGTCTTACTTCTTCTATATTAGATCGAATTATGCTGGATGAAAAAAGAATGAAGGATATGGCTTCCGCTTTAAAGGAGCTAGTGAAGCTGAAGGATCCAGTGGGTGTAGTAGTGGAAGAAATAGAAAAAGATAATGGTCTAAAAATACTGAAGAAAACAGTTCCAATTGGAGTAATGGGCATGATTTATGAAGCAAGGCCAAATGTTACCATAGATGCGGCAAGCCTTGCCTTGAAAACAGGAAACAGTATTGTCTTAAGAGGGAGTTCTTCAGCGAAGGAATCAAATATAGCACTTGTTCATTCCATTCATAAGGCACTTGAAAAATCAGCTTTGCCTAAAGAAGCTGTTCAATTAATCGAGGATACGAGCAGGGAAACGGCAAAAGAGCTATTCCATTTAAAAGAATTCTTAGATGTTTTAATACCTCGTGGTGGAAAAGGGTTAATTGAAACAGTAGTAAGAGAAGCAACTGTTCCTGTTATTGAAACTGGGGCTGGAAATTGTCATTTATATATCGATGAAACAGCTAATATCGACATGGCAAAAAAAATCAGCTTAAACGGAAAAACTCAGCGCCCATCTGTTTGTAATGCTCTAGAAACTATTTTAATAGAAGAAAAATGGTTTAAGCAAAATGGATTATCGCTATTACAAGCATTAGACAATAGAGGAGTCGAAATTTACGGTGATCAAACAGTTTGTGCTGCATATGAAACAGCAATAGAAGCGACAGAAGATGATTGGTATACAGAATATTCTGCTTTAAAGATTAGTATAAAGGTTGTAAAAGGAGTTATGGATGCAATCAATCATATTAATAAATATGGAACAAAACACTCAGAAGCAATCATTACCGAGAATAAAGAAAATGCAACTACTTTTTTAGCAGGAGTGGATGCAGCAGCAGTCTACCATAATGCTAGTACTAGATTTACAGATGGATTTGAATTCGGCTATGGAGCGGAGATTGGCATAAGTACACAAAAACTTCATGCAAGGGGACCAATGGGACTAAATGCATTAACATCTGTTAAATACTTCATTTATGGAGATGGGCAAGTCAGAAACTAACAGCAGGGTGGAAAAATTCTAGAAAGTGTAGACTCTACTTTTAGATGAAGCCATACATTAGGTAGATTGGATGATGATATTGGAGTATTTAAGTATTTTATTACCGATTTTCTTTATTTTCGCTGTTGGATTTATTGGGCAAAAGAAGCTTCATATTGACATTAAATCTGTATCAGCTGTATCTGTTTATTTAATGACACCATTATTGTCATTTAGTGTATTTTATGAAACAACTTTTACAATGGACTATTTGTATATGACGCTTTATGCATTAACTTTAGTGTTAGGTATTGTTGCTATTGTTTATGTTATTGGCTATTTTAGAGGGTATTCGGTTAGGAAGACATGTGGGATGATTTTATCTTCCGCATTTATGAACAACGGCAATTATGGCACACCACTTGTTTTATTCGTGTTCGGTGAGCCTGGCTTACATTATGCAGTTATTTTAATGGTTATTCAACAATTAATCATGGTGACGATAGGTGTCTACTATGCAGCGAAAGGTTCTGTTGACGACGGGAACGGAACAGATACCTTAAAGAAAGTGCTAAAGGTACCTGTTATGTATGGGGCGATATTAGGTACTATTTTTCATTCCTTGCAAATACCGATTGGAGAAACAATGCTAGAAGCTATTAAACTAGTTGGAAATGCAGCTATACCAACTGTGATGCTTGTATTGGGCATCCAGCTCGCTAATGTAAGTGTCAGAAAAATTGCCTATCGACCTTTATCCATCTCTTTGTTATTAAAGCTAATTGTCTCGCCAGTTATTGCCTGGCTTCTGACATTCATTTTGCCAGTAGATGAGCTATTAAAGCAAATCATGATCCTACTTGCTGGAATGCCAGCTGCAGCAAACACGACACTTTACGCTGTTCAATATGGAACAGAACCAGATTTTGTTTCTAGTGCGACTTTATTTAGTACATTAGCTAGTTTAATAACGCTGCCTGTTATTTTATCTCTCATATAACTACACATCTATAAAATATCTTTTCGATATTTTATAGATGTGCTAATAAAACTCATTGAAGTTGAACAAGAATGATAAATCCTTAAACTTTAATCGAATGTAAAAATCTAATCAAGAGGGGGTTAATATGAAATCGACTAATGATAAAAAAAGAGAAATACAAGCTAAATATAGAAAACTAATTAATAAAGATAATAAAGAGGATAATAATGATAAGGTTACTGAAATTATAGCTGCGATTTTTGGGGTACTTTTTTTAATAATCTTGTTATTAAATGTATTTATAAAGAGGGTTGGACAAAACTAAATAACTAATCATTAAAGACGAACAATGTTTAATTTAGCTCTTAAATAAAGCTACTTAATCTCTGTTTTTAA
>NZ_JVDT01000264.1 GCF_001076885.1 Bacillus sp. 522_BSPC | reverse complement strand
CTCAACTTTCGCAGAGTGATATCGGCAAATAAGCCTTGATATAATTAGGAAGGCCAGCGATCCACTGTTCAAGTTGACTTTGAATTATTTTTTTGATTTTCTTATTCGTTTGTTTAAGTGCATCTTGAAGAAGCTCGATCAATTGCTGTAATGCGACAGCCCAATCAAGTTCATTTACTTCATCGCATAATTCGTAAAACAGACCACCTATTGTGCGTTGATCGGTATTACAGCGATTCTGCCACGACAGAACGATAAAACGAGAAAACACAATCGTTGTATGGCAAATAAGCGCGTCATATGAACGGCTTTGGAATTCTTTTTCAAGTTTCAAAAGAGATTTGGCCGCCTTAAAGAATACCTCGATATCCCAGCGCATTCCATAGATTCGGACGATCTCCTGTTCTGAAAGAGTGCAGTCTGTGCTGAGGATGGCAAGCCAGTCGCTTTTCTTATTTCTGTTTTGAATGAATACCACTTTAATTGGTGTTCCATTAGCCATGATCGTATGGATGGAACGAAGAATTCCTTTCTTGGATTGAATGGGTCCAGCTAGGCGGTATAGTTGCTTTAAAGAAACCATCTCCCCGTTTACGTTATAACGTTGTTTTGTTTCTTTGACCATACCAATTACGTCTAATCCTTGATCCACAATAGACTTTACAAGTGGTGGCAATGTAAACCAAGAATCCATAAGGACATAACTTGCATCTATCCCATTGGCTAATGCACGTTTAATCATGTCAGGAACTTGTTCAGGCTCAGTTTGTAATGCATTTTCTCGACGCTTGTATCCACAAGTACGTTTATCAATTTTTTCAGAGATACCATTGATTTGAGACTTTTTTGAACTGACTAAAGAAAAGTCAATTGGCATAAATGTATAGCCATCTGACCAGCCCAAAGTGAGCATACGAAACCCCTTAAAGAAACGCATTTTCAGGGAAGCATGATCAAAACAACGAGCGAGAAGCTCTACCTTTTTACTACGATTTCGGTCATACGCAGAATCATCGATAATCAGTACTTTTGGACGCTCTTTATTCGTAAGGCGAGTCACCTTTTGAATAGTAAAAATGCTCAACAGTAGTAAGAAACGGCGCCAATTAAAAGTTGATTGGTTTAAAAAGCGATAGACGGCATCTTTGGCTGGAAACTGATCGGCTTTCTTTGAATCAAGAAGTGAAAACCAATTTTTGTGCTGGAAAATCAAACAGAAAACAAGCTGAAATAAGTAGGAACAGCTGAAACCGAAGGATTTTTTAATTCCTGCTTGGCGCAGGTGTTTATTCATTTCAAGCTCAGAAAAAACCGAATTAAGTTCTTTTGGTAGTTGATTGTTTTGGCTATTTTGGTCTATCATATAGGGAGCACCTCTTCTGTATGGTAGTGTTTTCTCTACAATTACACTATACCAAAGAATGAGGTGTTATTTCATTTTATTAAACACTGTCAAGCAACATATTTAATAGACCATAGACGCAATACAACTAACGATTTGCACTTATTTTTTTGGTGCGAAAGTTGAGTGATAAGTATACCAATGATTCCCATCAAATTTGCCATCATAACATATTGCTGCTTCCAAAACGCAACTGCAAGAAATATTACCCAAATACTCTTTAGGATATTGGCCATTAATTCAAATGGTCCTGATAAGGTTGCCATCAGATGATTGCTTATTGCTTGCGGTTGACTTACTTTTTCGCTATGTACTATATGACCTGTCTGTAAACTCATTGTCATAATCATCATAGATAAGTATACTGTCCCAAAAATCATACCCATTTTTAGGCTATCAGTATGTAGTATCTCATATAATGTAATCGGAATAGGCAACCACATTGCATACATAAATGCCATTAGAATATGTATAAATCCAAATTCGTTATTTTTAGCAAGCTTAGGAAACTTTACAGCAAGGATGACAAATAAGACGATTCCTATCCAGCCTAATACTAGTGTTGATATGATAATTGGTATCAATCCTTTCGAGCGATTTATTTAATTATTTTAACTTCTTCTCCAGCTGCTTTTTATGTTGATCGGCTAATGCTAATAAGCGGAATTGATCCTGTTTTAATTGTTCTAAAATATCACTCGCTTCTTTCCATGCTAAGTCATACTGTTCATTCGAAATATAATTGTCTTTATACGCATTCACCAGTTCTTCTTCATCCAGTAAATAAATTTCTTTAGTTGGCAATACTACAATATCTAAAAACAAGTCATCCATCCAAGGAACCTTATCTTCTGTTCCATGTTCAAGACAGATATCAATATACCATTGGACAATATCTCCATCTTTATTAAACATAGTAGTGATAGAGTGATTTTTATTTAATGGATATTGGTGAAGCCACATATAGCCGTCATTAAGTATACAAACCTCTTTCTGGTTATACCTTTTGGTTACTGATTCCGCTACCTTTATGGAATGAAATAGTGACAAATATCCCGTAAACTCATCCGTTATTATAAACATTTGCGCATATTGCTTTTCTAATATCCGTTTCCAACCTTTATGGTTTCCGTATTTTCTTTTTACCGGCATACTCACCCAACTATATCAACAATTTATCCGAAACCACCCTGTCTCTTTCGGAAAGTCATCTCTACTTAATTGTCTACCCGTTATTAACTGGCGATAGGAAGTTATTGTGCCGTCATGTGACACATTATAGATTTTCTCGTTTTTTAATCTTCTACAATTTACTAAGAATTCTTCAGCGTATCTTGTAAAATCCCTTTCTGTAGCGGTGTTAAATCCTTCCATCCATAAAGCTACTCGTGGATTGTCATCCAATTCAAAAGAAGGAAATGCATGTAATATATTCTCCTTTTTCATCATTACATCACAAGGCAATGTCTGCTTATTTGATAAAAGAGGGAACATTCTTGGGGATACATAAGGAGTTACTATTTTTTTGCAATCCACACCATCCGTCCATAGCATAGCTGTTTGCATAGTTCTTAATAAAGGACTAATAAACACAATATCCTGAGTGCTTAATGGAAGACTTTCCTTTAGCTTCTTTGCTTGGTCCATTCCCTTTTTTGTGAGAGAAGGATTTCTTTTATGTAGACTAGCTGGTAAATTAAGCGTGTGTTCTCCTTCTCCATGCCGGATAAAGATTAATTCCATTTATATCCCTCTTTTATATAAATTCTCCGCCTGTGTTTAAATTAATCTCTTCTCTTTCCCATATTGGATCAAAGAATAATAAGAATCTCCTTTTAACCCTAGAACCTGACAAAAAGCTGGCTCTGTTTTATAGCCCTGTTTCTTGAGTTTAAGTATTTCTTCCTTTATTGCTGGATTTATCCTTAATATTGCTTGTTCAATAATCATATGGAGATAAGCAAATTGCTGTTTAACCGGAATAGGCTGACCGAATAATTCAAACTCGAAGCCATTAAAATAGAAATTCGCTTTTATTACATCCACTTCTCTAATCATTAATCTTTTGAGACGAAAATAATCCATTTCACCAAAATACTCAGTTACAATCTGTTTAAAATTTTCAAATTCGTATACTTCCATAATAATATCTAAATCTGAATCCTCTATATCCACTCCAATTGGAATGGTTCCACAAAGGATTGGCTTATAAGGATGTAAAATTTCGTCTATTTTTAATTTCTTTAATGCTAAATATGCTCGTTGCTGCTTTGCATTTCCTACTTGTAAATAATCTAGTGTATCAAATATTGGCCAGTCCATCTTTAATAAATCTCCTTTATAGTTTGGATTACGACTGCCTGCATAGATGATACGGAAGGTTTGTTTAATATTTCCAGCAATAAACTCTTTAAGAAATTCTTGCAATTTGCCACTAAAAACCAATAATTCTCTTCCTCTAATTTTTTCTTATATATCTCTAACTCATTTCTTATATTTTTTATAAAAGTTTCTAGCACTTCCTTTTCTAAACCGTTATCTATCATTTGTACAATAGGAACAATCACTCGTTCTTCTTCATCATGAATATAGACACTTTCAGTCTGATAGATTTTCCCAAAAATTGCCTGTAGCATTTCTGGGTAATTGCTTTGCGTTATTTTTTTACTTTTGACAAGCTCATCGAAAGCATCTGCCACATGCGCCACACTATGTGCCCATCCTTTTTCCTTAACATATCCCCTTACATCTTTTTCAAGATTTACATAGCTAATCAGTTTATCCTTAACTTCAAGAACCTTCGCTACTGATAAGAAATCATCACGATTGTCTTGATAAAGAATAAGTGCAATTAGTAAAGAGGTGAAAGAACGAGTGAAAACAGAATCCGTATCCTTTTCCCCAATTCCCTTAAACAAAAATTGATCACTTAAACAGGTTTCTAACAATTCACATAAAAAATGCTTTTCTAGTTTGTTTTCCATGATTAATTGACAAAAGGTGTGATAAATCAAGTTATCTCTTAGCTTACTATCTGGTGAACCAATATGTATAAGCATAGATTTTACAACTGTCTGTTTTGTTTTTTCATCCCATTCTATTTCTTCAGATTTTCTATTCCCTAGAAAGTGCTTCAACTCTTTTTCCTTCATGGGAATTATATTTTCTATTAGATTCAATTTCTCACTCCTATATTTAATCGTGTATTTTAATAAAATCTTCTTTCCTTAACCGGAATAGAACTATGTCTTGATTACTATCTTTAATAAGATTGAATCCATAATTTATTAATAGTTGTTGTCCTGCAGTATTATGGATAGCCACACGGTCTGCCATCACTTCTCCTCCAAATTCATTAAAGAAATAATCCAGAAGTAAATGAATTGCCTCTTTTGCATAACCATTTCTACGATATTTATAAGCTATTTTTATATTTAACTCCGCTAGGTGCTTTTCATGATCAAATCGATGGAAACTTACTTCCCCAATTGGAATGTCTTCATAAGTATAAATAAAGCAGTAGAAGTTGGTTCCATCTGTTGGTTGAACCATCCGTTGGTACCATCCTATTCTCCTACTTTCCTCAAACTCAATTGTACCGCCAACATCCATCATGGTATCTTTGTCAGCCCAAAGCCATTCCACAAACCCTAGTTCCTTCCACTCCGGCTGTTTAATATAAACTTTTTCTCCTAAGCTTTTAAATAACATGGCTGTGTTTCCCTCCTCATTACCTTCAAAAATTATAACATTAATCATAAAGAAGAAATTCACTTTTTCGAAAAATTCAGATACCTGACGAAATTAAAAATGACCTTCAAGAACAAAGGCCATTTTACTAAAAAGAGATTTTTCTATCAAAGTATTCTTTCACTTTTTTAGCTACGAATAGTGGT
Source organism: Bacillus sp. 522_BSPC (assembly GCF_001076885.1). Classification (GTDB taxonomy): domain Bacteria; phylum Bacillota; class Bacilli; order Bacillales; family Cytobacillaceae; genus Niallia; species Niallia hominis. The sequence continues at coordinate 10,662 of NZ_JVDT01000264.1, read as the reverse complement.
TTTACAACGATAGCTGATAAATCATCTATATCTACCCACATTGGCAAATATGTTCCTCGCTCTGGAGCTCTTTCCGTAAATTCTTCTCCTTGACCTGTTCCAATACTGCCGCTGACGATATCTGCTAAGAAAAAATACTGGGTTCCTTCATATTCTATTTCTGCTAAGCATTCGTTTATTTGGACGGTTACACCTAATTCTTCAAATGCTTCACGTTTAGCTGCTTCCCTAGGCGTTTCTTCTGGCTCGATACCACCACCAGGAAATACATAATAGATAGAATTATTTCTACTTCTTTTAATAAGACATAGCTTATTATCTTCCATAATAACTACTGACCCTCTATTTCGCATTAACTTTTCCCCACTTTTTTAATGATATTGGTTCAATTATATACGTGAAATGGAATTATAAAACTATAATAGCTAAATTCTCATCAAATATTGTAGTGTACTTACACAAACTCAGTAAAATTCAATCATTTCCGCAATGCTTATTAAATCCTGCTTATCTTCAACACCTGTAATCGTATATTGATAGTTCTTTGTTGGAATAATTAATTTGAGATCATTTTTCTCATGGATAAGTACTGCTAAATGTTTATTAATGGTTATTTTCTGCTCTTTTTTTACAAAACTATTTTTATCATTACCATATATATTTTTTTGTTTTTTCTCTGTATGTATGGAAAGAAAGCTTCCGTCTGACAATGGAAAATCTGCGTTTACTAGAATAGAATTCTTTACCTTCGTCGCACTTATTTTCGGTTCACCAGTTATCTTAAGTGAAGATAATTCAAGTGTATTTAGAGAATAAGGAATCCCTGCTTCCTCTGATAGAAATACCTTTTTTTTATTTTCGATTTTTTTTTGTTCTTTTGCTGTAATAATAACCATTTCTTCTAGATCAAATGGTTTCTCATCATTTACGCTATTTCCCTGAACTTTATGAAATTGTGGAGATTCCATACGAATTAATAAGAAGAGTATAGTCGATACTACGAAAAGTGCTATGAAAGGAAATACTTGAAATTTATTTCGCCTTTTATTATGAAACTGCATCCTCTCCTCTAGCTTTAAGCGTGTAGCCTCTTTTCGTTTCTTACCCCAATAGATATCTTCTTCTAAATTTGTTAATTCAAAATCAAGCTGTTCTTTATATAACTTTCCCATTTAAGGCTCCCTCCTTTTTTAATTCTTTCTCCAATGATCGAATAGCCCGAAATAAAGTAGATTTCACCTTGCTTTCTGACCATCCTAAAATCTCTGCCGTTTCTTCTATAGAAAACTCCTTCAGTTTCCTTAGTATAATGACCTCTCGATAAGATTTTTTTAATGAACTTAATGCATGATAAAGATCCAGCGATTGTTCTTTCATTTGTAAAATCTCATCTGGCAATGGACAATCATCTTTTTTTAGTAAAAACGCTTCTTTTATAAGTAGTAACGGCTTCTTTTTTCTAATCATATCGACGGTAAGATTATGAGCAATTCGATAAAGCCACGTTTTTTCACTGGCTTGTCCTTTAAAAGTATCCAAACGAAGAAATGCCTTAAAAAAAGTCTCGTTTGTTAAATCTTCTGCCTGCTGATAATCTTGAATCATAATTAAGATATATTTAAAAATAGCATCCCCGAACTTTTCATACCATTCTAAGATAATTTTGTCTTTTTCCTTCTCCACTTTTTCCCCTCCTTTTAAAAAAGTTCTATGTATAGACGGATGAAGTCTTTAAAAGTTTTACTTTTTTATAATATTTTCACAAAATAAAAAGTGGAGTCCTTCAAATAGGCCCACTTTCAGTAATTCTCCGTTTATATTTTTAATACCGATACTTCCCTCATTCGTTTCATCGCAGAATGAACCGTAAGCCGATGATAGGATATCAATTGATTTTTATAAACCACACCATAAACGCCATATGGAGTTGGAGACAGTCTTAATAATTCTTCTCGCGATTGTAAAAGGTGGATTTCTGCCTTAATATCTAACTTTGTTGCTGCTTCTATTACATTATCGATTGCTATGTCTATATATGGGCATTGCTTTGTTCGAAGGATGGTTAATTGATTGTTATAACGAGTTAGCCGTTCTTCCCAGTCATTAGGAAAATAAGGATTTGGTGCATCTTCCATTTTGTAGACTAATAACTCAAATCCATATGGAGCCTGATCTACTTCAACAAAACCCTTTTTTATAAAAACTTCTTTACTTGGTGTCCAAGAAGTTGTTGGATTTGTTACAACAATAACGCCATTCTTCTTATGATCTTTGGCATCTTGAATAACCTTTTCAATTAGGTGAGTGGCGTAGCCTTTCCCAGTTATATTAACCCAAAGGCAATGTATGACATAGTAATTTTCCCCATATACTACTCTTGAGGAATGTTCAATTGGTGTATATTCAATAAAACCAGCCAGCTTTTCATTCTCCAACATTTGAATATATGTTAAGCCTTGTCTAAATTGATCTATTAACCAAACTTTTTTCCCTTGATAGCCTGTTGACTTCGTTTTGCTTCTTAAACAATAACAACCTGTTTCCTCTATATTTTCTGTCGTTAATTCAATAAACTCTATATTATCCAACAGTTTTCTCCTTCCTATTATTATTATTTCACTCCAGATTTCAGTAAACAATTTATTTAAAATACCAATCCATTGCATTTTGATATAGTACTAGATGTGATTCTTCTCTTATAGCATTCAAAATAATGTCTATATCAGATACTTGAAATGGCCGCTTCGCCCTTGTAGAAGGTAAATCTGTACCAAACATTAAGGCATTTGGATTTACTTCATGTATTTTTTGGAGAGCTGTAACTGGATCAAAATCAAGTCTCCCAAAACCAGTTGCCTTTACCTTTACTCCTTTTTCGACCAAATATAGTAGACTTGAAAAGCCAGTTTGAGATAATCCTAGATGATCAATAGACACAGCAGGTAGTTTTTCTATTAATGCAGCAATGTCTTCTAAATCATTCGAATTGATGTAGATTTCTGAATGCCAACCAACTAATTCAAATACTCTTCTTGCTAGATACTCCATTTGTGAAATTTCGGCAGAGCCACCACGTTTTAAATTAAATCGAATAGCTTTCACACCAACTTCATTTAATTGAATAATTTCTTCATCTGAGACACTAGCAGGTAGTTGTGTTACACCTACGAAATTACTGCCTAAATTGTTTAATGCTTGAACTAAATAAGATTGGTCAAAGCCTTGGAATGATCCTGAAACAATTGCACCACCTACTATATTTAAATTTTTTATAGCATTTAAATAGTCATCTGAAGTGAATGTATTTGGTATATAGCCTTGGTTTTCTATCAAAGGGAAATGATTATCTATAATATGAAAATGTGAATCAAAGATTTTCATTTTATGTACACTCCTATCAATTATTTATCCTGCCTATGCGTTAAATCGCCTTCTAATACAATCTGAGCTGTATCATTAACCATTTCTACAACTGTGAGACTCGTATCGTAGATAAAAGGAGGTTCCCAAATTTTTTCGATTGGCAACTCTTTAAAAATAGCTAATAATACTTTTATAACTACTGAATGTGTAACAAGGAGAATATTACCGGAAGAATACTTGTCTTGTATCATTTTCAAAGCTTTAGATACTCTTTTTTTCACTTCAAAAAAGTCTTCTCCATTTATGGATTTATACTGATGAGGAGCATTCCAAAAGAAGTCGAATTGTTCTGGATAATTATCTTTTAAATCAGCTAATGTTTCTCATTCCCATATCCCCATATTGATTTCTTTTAATTGATCATCTGGAATAAGGGGAATCTTTCTATCCCCTTTAATAAGATTCGCTGTTATTATGGTTCTTTGACTCGGGCTCGTATGAATAGCATCAAACTCAATGTCTTTCAATCTATTGCCTAATAATATCGCATTCTTTACACCATTTTCCGTTAACGATGAATCACTCCATCCTTGCATCCTTTTTTCTGTATTCCATTTTGTTTCTCCATGTCTTGTTATGTAGAGAGTAAGCATTTTTATCTCCTAACTCTAATAGATATAACAAAAGTTACTTTTTATAATAAATTTGTATTATTATCGTAATTCAGTATAATATCACCAAAATTCTATTGGTTTTGGGTTGTTTATCATGTATTTTTATCCTAGTGTGGTTCATTTGGTTTCTGAAAATGATGATCACTAAGCATCTAAAGACTATTGCAAATTAACTTATAAGACAGGTATTTTTTTGAAGTCCTTTTTATATATACTTCCTAAATATTCCTGTTCTCTACTACTTTAACAAATTTCTCCCATTTATATAAAGAAAAATCAATGCTATTCTATAAATAAGTAACTTTCAAGAGGTGTAATCATTGAAAATATTAAATTTCGGTTCTTTAAATATTGATAAAGTTTATACTGTCCCTCACTTCGTTTCTGCGGGAGAAACATTATCTTCTACTAATTATGAAGAATTTCCTGGAGGAAAAGGGTTAAATCAGTCGATCGCTCTAGCAAAGGCCGGAGCAAAGGTATTCCATTGTGGTAAGATTAGCAAAGATGGTCTTTTCCTAAAAGACATTTTATCTGAATCCAATGTAAATACGGATTGGATTGACGAAAATGGAAGCACGACAGGCCATGCCATCATACAAGTGTCTTCCAATGGGGAAAATTGCATTCTTTTATTTGGTGGAGCAAATAAAGAAATAACGATAGAGCAAATTAATCACGTTCTTGCAAATTTTTCAACGAAAGATATTCTCCTATTGCAAAACGAAATTAACCATTTAGAATACATAGTGGAAACAGCACATAAAAGAGGCATAAAAATTGTGTTTAACCCTTCCCCAATTGATGAGAGTTTGACAACATTAGATTATTCTAAAATAGATTACTTAATTTTAAATGAAATTGAAGCAAAATCTATTACAGGTGAAGATTCAACGGATAAGATTTTTCAACAGCTTCTATCCTTGAACAATCAAATGAAAATTGTTTTAACATTAGGTACACAAGGAGTCATTTATAAAGATAGTTCACAAGAGTTTAGTCAAGCAGTCTATAAAGTCAATGCGGTTGATACCACCGCAGCTGGAGACACATTTTTAGGATATTTCTTAAGCCAGATTTCTCAGCATGCCGACATAAAGAAAGCTCTGCAAATCGCTTCAAAAGCAGCATCTATTGCTGTAACACGTAAAGGTGCCGCTTCCTCCATCCCTACATTGAAGGAAGTTATGGAATCTATTTAAATATATTTAGCCTTATCAAGGGAGAATCTTCAAAGTGATGTCTCCCTTTTTTTATGAATCTAGTTCCACTCTTTAATAAACCTTTTTATTTTCTTTCATTCTGGCATTAATTAATATAATTTGTAAGATTATGACCTTAACGGAATATATATATTGCATTAAGTAATATATAGTATATATAATGTAATATATATATTCCATCCATAAGGAGAATGCTATTGAAAAACAAACTAAAAATCGCTCGAATTCAAGCCGATTTAACGCAGCAACAATTAGCAGATAAAATCGGAGTTACGCGGCAAACAATTAGTCTTATCGAAAAAGGGAAATATAACCCTACTTTAAAACTTTGTCTTGAACTCTGTTACACCGTTAACAGAACATTAGATGAATTATTTTGGGTAGACAAGGAGGAATAATGATGAAAAAAATAAATGATGAACGATTAATAATGAAAAACTTGCAAAACATTCGTATCGCTTATATTATTCAAACCATTGGTATACTTGGAATTTTAGGTTATGTTTTAGTAACAAAAGGGATGGATGGCATGACAGACAATCCTGTATGGTATGTATTCATTGTTACTGCTATTGTCTCCGCCTATCTATCTATGAATGTTAATGTGGACCATGAAAACCGTAAAAAGGACCCTAAAAAAGGATTATATCTTTCTATTTTAATCATCACTGTTCTCTCTTTTTTTATAGGCCAGCTTGTCATAAATACTGATGGGTATAAATTAATGAATGGTGTGTTAATTGGTGGAATAATATTTATATGTTGTTTAACTCCCGTCTTATATACATATTACTTACGAAATAAGCGAGAAAGGGATATAGACGAAGAAGAATGAAATTATCCTCGCAAAAAAATACATAATCCACTCTAATCTTATATCCCATAGTGAATCATGTATTTTTTTGCTTCCTGTGCTTCTTTTATTTTTATAGCTAGATCGATAAGCTCCTCCGATTTTCTTCTTGTTTTATTAGACAAAACGATATCTAAAAATATTGGTAACGACTCAGGAGGAATGAGCGTTATTCCGTTGTATGCTAAACCATTAGCAGGTCTTTCATATGTATGGAAATATGTTTTCATCATCGCTAATTGTTTTATCATCTCTTTTATAAAATCATCATTTACTGTGACACAATTATAAAGATCAGGTGTGTATTGATTGTATACTTGCTGTTTATTAAAATTTTCGATGATACCAAATTCATGGAAAATATGCCTTCATCCTTTCAATAAATTATTGCTAAACTCCTCTTTCTTTTTACTATCATAAATTAAATATTTCTTTAATTTGTTTTGCAACTTCCTCTGCACTTTTGTTTGTATTATTAATTCGCAAATAATTTCTATTTTTTATTTCTCCTGGTAAAGAATTTAAGCGATAGGCTTCCATGGATGTTTTCAAATCATTTTCAGACCAAGCGATATCTCTTTTACTAGGTTTATGTTCAAGCCGATTCGGACTTTTATTTCTTTCAATTCTCTCCTCTACATCTGCTTCTAGCTCAACGAAATAAACCGATGCCCCTCTTGATTCAAAAAGCTCGCAAACCTGACTTACATAATCCCAATCTTCTTTCATGTCAAACGCCCACACGTAAGCGAAGATGATGCCATTCAAATCACTTTAGATACCTCTTCGAATATTTCCTTACGAAACAGCCCCACTAACCTCTTACCAGCTACTGTTCCATTAATCAAAAAATGTACTAACTAAATCAATGGTCATATGATTATGGAATAACTTTAAATCTGTTACTTTTGATAGTTCTTGGCCAACAGTCATTTTCCCGACTGCTTGTGGGCCTACAATAAAAACTAATTTCAATACCTTCTCCCCCATTTCATTTTCAAACTATAATTTTTTATTTTAACAAAGAATAATCATAATACAACAAAAATTGGAAATATGACGTAAAGACCACATTACCATTTACAATATTAACCATCTGTACTAAAATATATTTTAGTAAACAAATTTTTAGTAAAGGTGGTTAATATTGTGAGCTTACTTGACGTCTATTTACAAAAGAATGGAAAAAAGCGTTATGATGTTTTTAAACAAACTGGCATAAGTCAACAAATGCTAGCTGCCGTCAACAAAAAGAATGTCAGCAGCTATTCAGTAAAAACCATTCAAGCTATTGCTGAAACAGTCGAAAAAAGCGAAGGAACAGTATTAGATGAACTTTTGCAATTAGAAAAGAACACTGCCTATTTTGAAGTATACAATACAGAGGATTTACTGCTCGCCTTTGCAAACAAAGAATCCCATATTTTAATTAAAGAGGATTATAAAAAAGAAATCGAGGAATTGGCAAAAACACAGCTGTCAGAGACAGAAACATTAGGTCTTGAATTAGGTTCATCTGGTACCATATACATTCTAGGTGAAATTTTTTATCAGCTTGCATTGAAGCTAAGTAATAAAAATACCGATCAAAAGAAGCTGGAAAACGATATTCGAAAATATAAACTGATGAAACTTAATGAAAAAGAATATCTTTTGTATTATAAGCATTTGGATTATTAAGCAATGGGAAGGCAAATTTTGAGTCGCCTTCCCTCTCTTAAGTAACTCTCTCTTATTAAACCGTCTTAAAAAACTTTATTTACAAATGCTGCTACCTTTTACTAACAGGTATCCAAATTTCACATGGTACTTTCGGAGACTGTAAATCTTTACTTTTAATTGATAGGATTTCAGGTCCTTGCATTTGTTGATAGCCTGAAGATGGGAACCATTCGGCATAAATATTTCCCCATACTGTCTGTACTGTTTCCGGAAAAGGACCCTCTGACTCAAACACAGCCCAAGTTAGATTAGGCACTTCTAAAGCTGCAAAGCCCTTTGGACAGGATTCTGTTGTAGCAACCCCAATGTAATGATCAAGAGTACCTTTTTCCATCATCCTTTCTTCTGAAAAATTTGTCGATGCTTGAATTATCCCTCTTGGTTCCACATTTGATAGTTGTAGTAGTTCACTAATCTTCTCTTGCCCTAGCTGCTTCCACATAGCATTGATTTCCGGGTTCTCCCCTTCAAAAATAATCGGTACTTTCTTCATCATACCTACTATATGAAAAGCATTCTTTTCTTCTATTCGGTAATTCATTTCGACTCCTCCCTTAATGGTTAATTGGAAGGACATTCGTGGATATGCCTTTAATGGGATTCCCTTAATTCTCGCTTCAGAAGTCGCTATTCCATGAAAACGTTGAAATGCTCTTGTAAACGAATCAGGTGATGAATAGCCATATTTAACGGCAATATCAATAATTCTTAAATGGCTATTCTCTAGCTCGAATGCAGCAATCGTTAGCCTTCTTTTACAAATATACTCTGTTAGTGATATCCCAGCGAGAAACGAAAACATCCTTTTAAAGTGGTACTCAGAACAAAGAGCAATCCTAGCAACTTGCTTCATATCTATTTCTTCAGACAAATGCTCTTCGATATATTGAAGAGCCTGATTCATTCCTTTAATTACATCCATTTCATGCCCTCCCCTTCTTTATAAAATTTACCAAACAAATTTAACACGCTTCCGACTTTTCTTGCACAATTCATGCAAGATTCCATGTATTATTCAAATTTCTTCAAAACTAATTGATTATTTTCGATTTCATATATATAATCTGCAATACGCTCAATAAATGCTTGATCATGTGAAACAAGAATGACTGTTCCTTCATATGCTTTTAAAAATCGCTCTAAAGCTTCGATACAATATATATCTAAAAAGTTTGTCGGCTCATCCAAAAATAGGACATTATATCTTCCTAGAAAAAGCTGACATAATGTTAATCGAATAGCTTCTCCCCCACTTAATTGGCAGACATTCTTTTTTAAATCATTCCCTGAAAAATTCGTCGAATGAAGAACAGAACGAATTTTACTTTCTCCATAATCACTCTTTTCTTTCATATAATCCTTGACTGATTGGTTCTTTATAAATTGATAGTCCATCTGTTTATACATACCAAGAACAGCATTCGGAGAGATAGTAACTCCCTCTTTTTGATGAATGATATAGTTTAAAAGGGATGTTTTCCCTGAACCATTCTTTCCAGTAATCACAATATTCTTTCCTAATGGAAATTGAAAGCTTACGTCTTGAAGCAGTATTTTTTCTCCTGTTTTCAACATAATTCTGTCGCCCATAATGGGAAACTTATTATGCATGGTAAGCGTTTCTGACTGTTGAAACCGCAACTGTTGTTCGTTTTTAGGAGCTTCTACCATTTTCAATTGTTCTACTCGCTGTTCCATCGCTTTTGCTGCTCGTTGAACAGACTTTTGGCTTGTATCTTTTGATTTAGTCATAAACATTTTATTAGCTTTTGCTTTTGTTCCTTTTTTAGAAATATGGCCGTTAGCCTGCGTGATTTTGTCTGCATTTTTTCTTTTTACTTCCGCCGCATTTACAAGTAGAGTTTTCTCCTTTACATATTTCTCATGTTGCTCCTGCTGTTGTTTTCGCTGTAGTTCCTTTTGAGCAGTATAATCGGAATAATTCCCTGTATATTCCGTTACGATTCCATCCTCTACTTCCCATATTTTCGTCACTAATTTATCAAGAACAGTCCGGTCATGACTGACAAGAATAAGCGCACCATAATAGTACTCTAATTCTTCTAATAAGAACTGTTTTCCTAACTTATCCAAATGGGTTGTTGGCTCATCAAATAATAAGCCTTCCCTTTAGTTGGAGAAAATCTCTGCTATTTTGAGTTTTGTAAGCTCCCCTCCACTAAAATTTTCTAATGCCGTTTTAGGGATAGAAAGTTTTCCGATTAAGTCATACTCTATTTCTTTTTTCTCAGGTGGGTTTAATTGATCAAAATAGGCGAAATCTACAAAACTATTTATTTTTCCTTTCTCTGGCTGAATCCTACCTGCCATTAATTTTAGCAAGGTGCTCTTACCAGCTCCGTTCTTCCCTACAATACCAATTCGATCAAACTGATGTACAGATAATCTTGGTATGGTTAACACGATCCGATCTAAATACGCAATTTCTATATTTACTAATTCAAGACATACTTTTTCCATTATTTTACCCTCCATTGGTTATTTTCCAATAAAAAAAGCACAGGCAAATGTCCTGTGATCTCGAGTAAAAGGGGAAAAACTACCTTCTTAAGATAGAGTTATCATTAATTGCCCTGTTATTAAAGGCAAATTAAAAAGGCAGAAATATCTACCTTTTAGCATTCCATATAAATACAACTCAGTTGTTACGATTGAGTCAAGTTTTTGTGGGAGTTTTTTTATAGCTCCCTTTTTTATAAAGTAAAACCTCTAAGATTGTATCCGCTTTCTAATTGGTTTTGTTCTTCCAACTGTTGATTCTCTCTTTTTTTAAAAACCTTTTAATCCCTGTAAGGCAAAGTGAATG
>NZ_JVDT01000263.1 GCF_001076885.1 Bacillus sp. 522_BSPC | reverse complement strand
GGTTCTAAGTCAATTGTTGGGGTAAAATACTAGGCTACCGCGCTTAAGCTTGGTGGCATTTGTATGTTTGGAAGGTCTTAGACCCTCCAAACATACAAATGTTCATTCTCTAGTTTTTATCCAACATGTATTCCAATTCCCTTAAATTGATGTGTTAATAATATCTTGGCACGAAAGCGCTCAAAACTTCTAAATCCAAATGCGTTTCGTTTGATTACTTTGGTGGAATTGTTAATCCCCTCAAGAAAACCATTTGAGTAATTGTACACAAAGCTGTTGAGTATCTCCGTCTGCCAATTCTTGAATGTCTTTATTACATCAGACATCTCTAAAATACCTTCGGTTTTAAATCTTATTAAAAGTTGTTCGAGTTCATATTTGACCTTCTTAATTTGTGTGCTTCCAATTTCTTTAGCCCTTGTAAACCATGCTCGAAAGGCTTCTTTCAGTTCATAGGCCTGCTTTAATTCTTCCGACATAGATAGATATCTCTCTAGAAGCCAACGTTCTTCATTATTTAACTTATCTTTTGCTTTATGAAAGACATGTTTCATTCTCTTACACTTCTTACGATCATACGCATGAAAGTTTTGTTGGACACGTCGCCTAACCTTATCTAATGCCCAATAAATATATCGACAAAAATGAAACCTGTCCGCTACAATAACTGGTTTACCCAGAGCTTCTTGTACAGCTGCTTTAAAGGATGGACTCATATCCATGATTACGATTTGTACTTGCGCTCCATGTTTTTGAAGGTACCGTTTAATCGTTTTTTTATACCGATTTGGAAGAATGTCAATTGGTTCTCTTGTGATTCCATTAGCTATAATTAATTGATATTTCCCTTCCTTGGTATCGCCTTTGTACTCATCAATAGCTATCACTTTTGGCAGCTCTGTGACCGGATGAATTGCTTCTTTGGCTATTTGATCGAAACGACGAACAACTGTTGTTGGGGATGTTCCATAAACTTCTGCCGTCTCTTTATATGTTTTTCCTTTTATTGCTTTGATTGCAATTGCCTGGTTCCATTCGATCGTACTACGCTGATAACACTCTACAAACGTGTTCATTTCAGAGAATCGCTTTCCGCAAGCACAAACATATCTTCTTCTTTTATAGAACAACAGCGTTTTTCGTTCAAACCACTTCAAATGTTTGATTTTTTGAATGCGATAATCATGAATTCGATTGGTTTGACTGCCACACTTTGGACAACAGTGCGGTTTACGCTCCATCTCTACATAAACATGAATATATTCTCCTACTTCTTCTACGTTTTTTACCAGCACATCTTTTAATCCTGGAATAGAAATGTTAAAATTCATATACACGCATCTCCATTTCTTTACTTGTTTCTCGACAATTCAAGTATAAAAGAATTGGATGTATGCGTGTATTTTTTTGCATACAAATTGTAGGACAACCCCAACAAATATTATAGAGCCCTTATAAAAGCTATTTTTATATTTTACGATACAGACAAAAAAAGGGTACGCTTTACGCGTACCCTTTCCTAGATGAACAATTACTCGTTTCGGTCATCTTTTTTGTTAATATTTACCTTCACATCATCTGAACCTAAAGTCGTATCAGCTTTAATCGTACGATCAGGTAAGACACCATCTTTGTAAAGGCTATTGATTTGTTCAGCATCCAATGTCTCTATTTCCAGAAGTGTTTCGGCGATTAGGTTCAACTTCTCACGATTTTCTGTAAGAATTTGTTTCGCTCTTTCATAACACTCTTTTATGATTCGTTGAATTTCTAAATCAATATCATATGCAATTGCATCAGAATAATTTTGTTCATTATTTAAATCTCTACCTAGGAACACTTGGCTTTGTGCTTGACCGAATTGTAATGGTCCAAGCTTATCACTCATTCCATACTCTGTTACCATCTTACGAGCAATACCTGTAGCTCTTTGGAAATCATTATGTGCTCCAGTACTTACTTCACCAAATACGATATCCTCTGCCACACGACCACCAAGTAATCCAGTAATCTTATCAAGAAGCTCTTGCTTGGTCATTAAGAAACGATCTTCCTTAGGAAGCATAACTGCATACCCACCAGCTTGACCTCTAGGTACGATTGTTACTTTATGAACCATATCAGCCTCATCTAACACAACACCGATAATTGTATGACCTGCTTCATGGTAAGAAACAATATTTCTTTCTTTTTTAGAAACAACTCGGCTTTTCTTGGAAGGTCCAGCAATAACACGGTCTGTTGCCTCATCCATGTCTTCCATATCAATTTTCTTCTTATCAGCTCTCGCTGCAACAAGCGCTGCTTCATTTAGAAGATTTTCTAAATCAGCTCCAGAAAATCCTGGTGTACGCTGAGCAATGCTTTTTAGATTGACAGACTCATCTAAAGGCTTATTACGAGCATGTACACGTAAAACTGCCTCACGACCATTAACATCTGGTCTGTCAACTGTAATTTGTCGGTCAAAACGACCTGGACGTAATAATGCAGGGTCTAAAATATCAGGACGGTTTGTAGCAGCGATAATAATGATACCTTCGTTTGCACCGAATCCATCCATTTCAACTAATAATTGGTTTAAGGTTTGTTCACGTTCATCGTGTCCTCCACCTAAACCAGCTCCACGCTGACGACCAACTGCATCTATTTCATCAATAAAGATAATACAAGGAGCATTTTTCTTCGCATTTTCGAATAAATCACGAACACGTGAAGCCCCTACCCCTACAAACATTTCTACGAAGTCAGAACCACTGATGGAGAAAAAAGGTACGCCAGCTTCTCCTGCAACCGCTCTAGCAAGTAGTGTTTTACCTGTTCCTGGAGGTCCATTAAGAAGGACTCCTTTTGGTATTCTAGCACCTAGCTCAGCAAATTTACGTGGATCTTTTAAGAATTCCACAACTTCTACTAGTTCTTGCTTTTCTTCGTCGGCTCCTGCTACATCATTAAAGCGAACTTTTTTCTTTTCTTCATTGTAAAGCTTTGCCTTACTTTTACCAAAGTTCATTACTCGGCCGCCGCCGCCACCTTGGGCTTGATTGAGCAAGAAGAAAAATAAGATGAAAATAATCACAAACGGGATAATTGAAGTAAAGAATGTGATCCATCCGCTTGTTTCTTGCGCTGGCTGCACATCAATATTGGAACCTTCTGTAGCAGCTTTCAAGATCACTTGAGCATTTGTTTCATTGTTTGTTACATAAGAAACAAATGTTTCATTTTCTTTGTAGCCCTTTAATTTCCCTCGTACTTCAAGTACACCTCTTTCAGGCTGCTGCGTTATTTCTGCAACATCACCAGCTTCAAGGTGATTTATTAATTCAGTATATGTTAATTGCTTGGTAGGCTGATTATTTCCATTGAAAAAACTAACCACACCGATAATTACTAAAAAGATTAATAAATAAAAAATGGTATTACGAAAAATACGGTTCATCCCTTACCTCCTCCCACGGTAAACAAACTATAGAGTATAGTAACATAGAAAATTAAGTAAATTCAAGGAATTACCCTTTCTGGATCTGAATTCCTTTCTTTTATCCTTATTTACTATCACTTGCATAAACTTCCGGTTTTAAAACACCAATATAAGGTAGATTACGATATTTTTCTGCGTAGTCTAATCCATACCCCACAACAAAAGCGTCTGGCACGTTAAATCCTACATAATCTGCTTCAAGATCCGTTTTTCTACCAGAAGGTTTATCAAGAAGAGTCACAATTTTGATTGATTTTGCTTTACGATAACGGAACAACTCTACAAGATAACTTAATGTTAATCCACTATCAATAATATCCTCAATAATTAGTATGTCTCTTCCTTCAACAGAAGTATCCAAATCTTTTAAAATTTTTACTTCTCCAGAAGAAACAGTAGAGTTACCATAACTTGACACATCCATAAAATCCATCTCTAGGTATGTATCCACTCGCTTTAAAAGATCGGCCATAAAGGGCATAGCACCTTTTAACACTCCAATTGCCAAAGGAAATTTATCTTGATATTCCTCTGTAAGTTGAAAAGCCAAATCCTTGATTTTACCTTGTATTTCTTCTTCAGATATCAATATTTTTTCAATATCGTGTTTCATTTCTTGTGTGCCCCCTAGAAGATCATTGCTTTTTATATGTTATTAATAGATTACTACCACTATTCGTATTACTATGAGAATATATCGATTTTTTTAGTCCAGGTATCCAAAGAATTTCACCATTACTATCCGTAATAATTGGCCAATTCTCTCTTTCATGGATTGGAATCTTCTCATCGATAAAAATGCGGTTCACTTTTTTCTTACCATCCATCCCTTTTAAATGGATTCTATCGCCAGCGCTTCTTGTACGGATAATAAGAGGGAAGGAAATAGAAGAATCCAAAAGAATACAATGATTATCAGTATGATGTTCACCGTCTATATATTCTACCTTAATATTATACCCATTTGGTAATAATAACTCTCCCATTTTTGATAATTCATAATAAAAGGATTTTGTTGGAGAAAAATTAAGCTGAAAATGAAGATAATGGTACGACTTTTTCACTTTCAGACCATTCGGGAGATCAATATTTCCAGAAGAATGAGGACTCTTAAGTAATATCATCATTTGCTCAGTATGTAATGCGGATAATGAAATAGGCATCTCGTCATAGAGATAATTTAATATTAGTTGAATACATCTTCTTTGTAAAGGAATAGCTATTGAAAGAAATCGATTAATATCAACTACTGCTTCCTGTTCTCGTTTTTCGACTAATATAAATGAAAGCCTTTCTTCTGCCTGCTCCATTAAATAAGCTTCATCGTCTGCTAATTCTTCACTAAACCGCTGGAAATGCTTTGCCGCGTGTATGTTTTCTTTTTTCAAAAAGGGCACAACATACTTTCTATATCGATTGCGGCTGTATGTGTCTTTTTCATTGCTTGGATCTCTTCTTGGATTTAAATTATGTACTTTACAATATTCCTCAATGTCGTCCCTTTCTAAACATAAAAAGGGACGAATAATATTTCCTGCTCCGAAAGGACGGATAAAAGGAATTCCAGCTCTCGCCTTACCTGAACTCCCTCTCGTTAATCGCATCAGAATTGTTTCTATTTGATCATCACCATGATGACCTAGTGCTAAATAATCTACGTTATTTTCCCTCATCACTTTTTCATAGAAAGAATACCTACATTCTCTTGCAGCTTTTTGTGAATTCATCCCTGTTTTATTTATAAACTCAGGCAAATTTATTCTTTCCCAAGAAAAAGGGATATTTCTCTCTTCACAGAATAATTTCACAAATTCAGCCTCTTTAAGCGACTCCTCCCCTCGAAACATATGATCGACATGCCCGGCATACACAGTGATTTTCCATACTTCTTCCTTTGTCCATAAAAAATGAAGAAGCGCTAAAGAATCAGGTCCACCCGATACTCCAACTAAGATTTTTTTTCCTTCTAGGGTCACATTTTTTCTTTGCAGATAATTCGAAACTTGATCCTCAAACATTCTAATTACTTCCTTATCACTATCACTATTCTAGCAACACTCAGGTTATTACTTTTTCATCCGAGGTTGTAGTTACTATAGTCAAGGATATCACTTTTTTAAAAGTGATACCAAAGACTATTCTCTAAAATTGTTAAAATTCCTCTTTTCAAGTTAATTGACCATATATATACAAAATGTAACAAATGGAAATAAGAATAATGATAAGCATAGATTCAATCCAACCGGCTTTTTTCTTCTTTTTAACCATTTTGCTTCTTGTATTGGAAGTTTGGAGGTTTTGTCCTTTTACTTGTCGAGAAATATTTGCTTGAGATCCAGCTACTACTTTCCTTCTACTTGTGTTACCACCATTCGTTAATTTCAATAAATCAAATCGCATTTCCTTTGCACTTTGGTATTTTCCCGTTAATGCTTTTATAAGAATTCCTTCATAGCGAAGAAGTCCTTTTTTTTGCCGAATCATCGTTTGTAGCTGTTTTATTCCGCCTTCTGTTTTATTAAAGCGCTTTGGATGATATATATTTAGCATAATCATAGCAACTGCAAATAAATCATAGCTCGGCTCTGCCTTTCTGGTTCCCAATCCCCAGTAGCCTCTATCAAAGAACTCTGTAAATTCTTTAATTGCCCTTCCAATAATCGTTGTTCCGCCTACATCAATACATCTAATTTTCGTAGGTGGTCCTGTAATAATCAGATTCTCTGGCTTCAAATCTCCAAAAACCCAGTTGTTTTCATGGAGAACTTGTAAATCTTTTAATAATTGGATCATTAGTACATCAATCCATGAACCTTCCTTATTATGAATAAAGGCGAGTAAATCAGGTCCATTAATGTATTCCATTACATAAAAAGAGATATTCCCCTTATTTGTTACCCAATCATCCACATCTATTAAAGAAGGTCCAAGGCTATAACCTTGGACCTTTGCAAAGGACTTCAATACATTTACTTCGGAAGTTATAGATACGCTATTGTTGCTTAATTTTAAAGCAACTTTTCCTATTCGGGAATCTGCTAAAAAAACAGTGCCATTTGCTCCATAGCCAAGCTCCTTCAAGATGGTATATTGCTTGTTATGCCACTTTCCTTTTACTACCGTACCGCCGTTTATTTTAAATGGACTCTTCGAAGTATTCATCATCACTTGAAATCAAGCTCCTTAATGAGCGCTTATGCTTAAAGTAATAGACTGCTTCTTTTAAAGCTGGACCAGTTGGCGTAATTCCTCCTGTAGATAATTTCGGAAATATACTGGTTAGTGATTCTAAACGAGGAGTCCAATCCATTAATTTTTCGACATCTTTCTTTTTCCCGGGAAATACAAACACTGAATAACGATTCTCGCCAGAACGTGCATTCAAGCTTAGAGATAAATCAAGCAAAGCCTCTTTTACAGTTGGCAGTTTATGCTTCATGCTAGCGCTTGTATCTAGCAATACCAATACTTCAAGTTCAACTGTCTCTCCTAGTTCGTCAACAACCTCCATTACTTCTCCTCGCTTTTCCGGCGGAAGATCCTCCATTGTTTTCGAGGAACCTAATATTTGCTGAAGCTCTTTATTGACTACACCTTGGAGTGTTTGAGTCATTGCTTTTTTCGTAACCATTTGGACAGTCTGACTTAATTGCTGCGCATATACTATTTGGCTGACACCACCTCCAGAAAGTGCGATGCCTTCGATTTCCTTCATCCCCTGCTCGTCAATTGTATCTTGTTCCATTACTCCAATGACATTAACCGTAATTCCTTGTTCATTCGCTAACGCTGCCATCGCAATTGGATCTTCTCCTTTATTAGAACATCCATCTGTAATAAGCAGAACCTGCTTTAACGTACCTGTTTTCATAAATATCTCCCCTCCATCTTCGTGAGTTAGTTCCATTCTCGACGAAAAAGGAAGAATTTATACCCTTTTTAAGAAGGGAAACCGAGGAGAGGTTTCATTTGTTAAAAAGGAGGGAAATAAGTTATCAAATTCAATTTGCTGCTTGCTTAAAACCTTTTACCGGAATAGATGCCCACTTCGGAATATTATGATCAATCTTTGCCACTAAAACAGTCATATCATCTTCAATTAACCCTAAACGAGATCGTATAACCTCCTCCATAATTAAGTCTGCTACCTCTTGGGGATTCTCTGTTTTCAGCTCCTTGATTTTTCGCTTCATCCATATTTCAAAGTTTTCTACATGTTTTGGTCCTTCAAAAACACCATCACTCATCATAATTAGCAAATCGCCAGCCTTTAATTGTTCACTAACAACATCTACATCAAATTCTTGGAGAATGCCCATAGGTAAATTGCTTGCCTGAACTTTCATTACTTTTGATCCTCTTTTAATAAAACTTGGGGTAGATCCTATCTTCAAAAATTTAACAGCTGCATTTTGAAGATCAATCATTGCTAAATCTAACGTGGAAAAAATTTCATCTGTTGTTCGTAAAGAAAGGATTGAATTAATCGATTTAATCGCCACTTGTTCTTCAATCCCTGATTGAAGAATTTTTTGCAATAATTGTAGTGTCTCTTCACTTTCTACATGGGC
The DNA here is from genome assembly GCF_001076885.1 of Bacillus sp. 522_BSPC. Lineage (GTDB taxonomy): Bacteria > Bacillota > Bacilli > Bacillales > Cytobacillaceae > Niallia > Niallia hominis. Next base: position 39,743 of record NZ_JVDT01000263.1, on the reverse strand, counting down.
ACGCTTTCCATTTCCCATTCCATCGCTTATTGCCATGGCATATTTCCCCAAACCTAGTTCAATCGTTGAATAGCTATCACCTGATATAAATCCCCCATCCTTTGCTGCATGTGCAACGCCAGTTTCTACCGTATAAGCTTTGGCTGATCGGAATGTTGCATGACTATAATCATTGGAATACTCAGCAACCTCCTCCTTATTTACAATAATTGTTTCCCCAAGAATATCAGATAACATCGGTGCAATCAGTTTCTCACATTCACCATAACCAGTGCTGTAAGGGATGGTTATATCGATATCTACGTTCCCCTGTTCTAGACTATATATCTCTACATTTTCAATATGAATGCCAAATTCTTGAATAGCTTCTAATATTAGTTCTTCCTGCTTATAATGATTTTCCCTTTCCCTTTGAATTTCTTTGGCAAAATCACCCATAACCTCTGATACACCAAGTAATTGATCTGCAACTAGTTTTCTGCTTTCCTGTACCTGTTTTTTTAATTTTTGGTTGGCCTGGTACAGTGCCAGTTCCTGATGAATAGCATCCTTAACCTTTTTCGATCTCGTACAATGTTTATCCCAATCCCTCGAAAGATTGGGGGAAATATTTCCGCCTGAATCTGCCATTTCTGTCATAATGTCTTTCATATAATCATAGGTTGTATTAAAGTTGCGAGCCCAGCAATATTCCTTTCGAAAACATGTCTGACATGTTTTTTCCGTCACATTACTTAAAAAGTAGTCTAACTCATTATCTTCCTCCTCCACCATCTCACTAATGTTGGGAGACGAAAAACTATTGGAGAGAGCCTGAAAAACATTAGAAAATTGAGAAACTCTTTGGGCAGTTACATCTCTCATTTTTCTCATATATTGCTGTTGTTCTTGGGAATATTCTGTTGTTCCTGGTATGTGTTTTGCAATTCGAGAGGTTAAACTTCTTGGTGTGAGAAGGAATAGAAAAACAGCTATTGTTGTTTCCATTAATGAAACAGATAATACGCCTCCATCTTCTCCGTACATTCCAATAAGAAGAGTAGCAATAAATAATCCCAATGCCACGCCAATTTTCTTCCCTTCTTTCAGTAATCCACCTAGAAGACCAGAAAATGCGAGCAAACTCATATGATAGAAACTTGAAATACTTGCTAGGCTAAAAATTAACCCTGTTACCACACCAACTGTAGAGCCAATCGTTGCCCCTGCAATAAAGGAAAATACTAATACTAAGTAACGTGACATAATATGTTCAATGGATATGCCATAGACCGCCCATCCTATTGTTCCAGTCATAATAGAAGCTAGCATGATAATCAAACAAACAATTTCCTCTGTTTTAAGTGCTTGTCTCCTTTTATTTACGGTGAGTAATGGTAAGCTTTGTAAGAAGATTAATGTAAGAATATAACCAAGACTTCCTTCTACTAACGATAACATTCCTCCATACCATGTAAAACCGTTTGTTAATAGATATGCTTTTACTAAGCTACCAAGAAAGACAAGACCAAAAACAAATACTGGTACGAGTTGTTGTTCTTTATTTTTCCAGTTCAAAATAATCTTATAGCTTATCAAGAATAAGAAAGACAAGACAAAATTAGTAGCCGCCTCCGTTATTCCTAAAGTAGCCGCACCAGCAATTAAACCAATGAGGGCAAGTGGGGCTTTATCTTTCCTTGATAAATACACCGCTGCAAAAAATGGAAGAGCAAAAGGAGTAAGCTGTCCTAATATTAAGGCTCGTCCAAGCAAGAAACCAATGATTAAAAGCAAATAGCCTTTTACTAAAAAAAAATTCTCCAATTTTGAATTAAATTTATGAAGAATTGAGCTGAAGCTTTCCCGTGACTTCCCAAAATCAACCTCACCAATCGGATCGATTATATCCCTTTCTACTTTTTCCATACACTCCACTCCCTATCAAGTATCGTTGCTCCACATTATAGAAGGTAGCTATTTAAAAGTTTGTCAAAATAACGAAGCAGTTCCAGCTTTTCGCTCGACTTCTTTCCTTCATTTTTTTAAGGAGCTACAAAATTCGATACATTCCTTTTTGCCCGTTATTTGGAAAACTTTTATAGAAAAGAGGCTATTCTATCATTAAAAAAGTGGTTTTAACTGAAGTACGTTTGGAGAAAGAAAACATTTTCTTCTGCCTGCTTTTTTGTATTTATTGCTTATTTTTGTCAATTCATGCAATATGTTTTTTTAGTTATCCATCGATAATAGTGGTTCCTACAGCTTTACACTTTATATACGTATGTAAAAAGATTTAAATACAGCCATACAATAAAATATAAATTTGCCAACAAATAATGAAATGAATAAAACCTATTGACATTACATTTATTTATTTGTATTATATTAATTGTCTTGTTAATATTATGGCGGTGTAGCTCAGCTGGCTAGAGCGTACGGTTCATACCCGTGAGGTCGGGGGTTCGATCCCCTCCGCCGCTATCTAAAAAACCACGTAAATTTTTACGTGGTTTTTTTTATGTCTTTTTCTATTACAGCTGATCTCCAACCTATTTTCTTCCTCTTCTTCCAAACAAGAAATGAAAGTCTTACTGAAGTTTATCAGTGGAAATAAACCATTTTTATCAAAAACACAAAAAAGCAAGCCTTAATAGGCTTGCTTAAGCTATGGGAATATATAAACGATAAACCCTGCTATCTATTGGTTATTCAGCAGCAAGTTACCCGCGTCTCGCGCCTCTTCCCCCGCGTTTCGACTCAGTATTTCTTTTCAGAGAAGCTAATCGATCTTCACTGTCTTTTAAGAAACGAGCCATTTTCGATTCGAAATTCTCTTTAGGAGCACGATTTTCATTTGATTTTGCATTACGTGACCTTTGAGAATTCCCACCGGAATAGCCGCCTCTTGATTCTCTTCTTTCTCCGCGTTCGTATTGTGGTCTCTCTGGTCTTTCTGGTCTATCCTTCGCCTTTTTAATGGATAGTCCAATTTTGCCATCTTTCTCGACATTAATAACTTTAACTTCTACTTCATCGCCTACTTTTAGGTGTTCATTAATGTCCTTAACATAATTGTCTGCGACCTCACTAATATGAACAAGACCTGTTGCGCCTTCTGGGAGCTCAACAAACGCACCAAAATTAGTAATTCCTGTTACCTTTCCTTGTAACTTGCTGCCTACTTCGATTGACATAAAAAAGTTTTGCCTCCTTAAGGATATAAAAAATCGTACTTATTTATATTATACAGAATGGAAAAAAAGGGTGTCAATATTACAGCCGACCTTATTATTTTCCAGTAGCGTTTTTTGCATCTTTTTCTGGGATATTAAAAATAATTTCCCCTTCTTGTGATAGTAATAAATCTTTTCTAGCTAATTTAGCTAAATACTCTTCGTCATTTAATTTAGCAATTTGATCTTTTAATTCCGCTTCCTGCTTTTCTAGCGCTACAAGTTGTCCATCTAAGTCCTCTTTCTCTGCTCTTTTCTCGTTTAAAGTGGAGCTTTGTGATATGAGTGTGGAAATCATGATAAAGCCAATAACAGCAGCACATACGAAGAATGTTGTCAGCCTGCGCATCAATAACTTTTTCTTTCTGGCTCCACTGAGACTATCCGCTTGATGCTTTAAATTATATTCTGTTGGGAATGTTGTAATATCTGGTTTTCTTATGGCACTCATAGAGGCTCCTCCTTTCATTATTTTTTTCTATTAGCTACCCATTCTTTCAAATATTTCTTTATTTTAAAGTAATATCCTGCCAATTTACTAGAAATTCTCTCGACGAATAATTTAACCTTTTTCGGCACAATTAGCCATAATAGGGATAAAAGCCATTCAATTGGTTTAAATAGTATCTTTATGATAAATCTTAATACCCTAATTATACCACTGACAAGTGCCATAAGTCCCTTACCTAAAGTAATTATTATCGACAAGAGCAATTGCAAGATAGATTTAATTGGCTTATATACAATATTCATAAACAATTTAATAAAAAAACGATAAGAATGGATGCAAAAAGAAATAATTGCTTTTAATAATCGAAGATATAGAGCTTGAAATAAACTTTTGTACATGGCGAATCCTAGCAGCAAAGCTAAAATCAAATAAATGCGGACCTCTCCTTTGTTTACTAGGAAAAGCACATAAAACATAAGAAGGGCTTGCAAAATCCAAAAAAGGATATCATGGATAAAAACAATACTTCGTTTCCTTATCGGCCTTTTCAAAAAGTACTGATATGTATCTAAGCTTATGCCAAAGAATAGACCCATGCTAACCATAGCTAGCATGGTCATAAATTGTGTAGATAACGTCATCGGAATATCTTGCTAAAGAATCCCTTAGCCTTATCTCCACTTTGTTCGTCTACATATACTAAATCAAACACTTTTCCTTTAATGGAGACGATACCCTTTTCCACATCGAGATTTTTCATTTGAAGATTTTGACCACGAATGGATAAAAAGCCCATTACTGTTTCTAAAATGAACTCTTCGTTGTCAAAGCTCTCCACCTGCTTTACTCCTGTAATATCTAATAACTTTCTCCCTCTCATAATTACATCATGTTCTACTACATTACTTTTAGTCGTGTTAGAATCATAATATTGGCTCATCTTTATCCCTCACAATCACTTAGTACAATCTCTACTTGTACAAATATATGTGAAGAAAAATTATTTTAGAACAAGCCTTCAAAAGGAAGATAGTCGAAACAACTCTACCTTGTTTTATTACCAATAATACAGCTAATTAAACTTATGAAATGGTCTCTTCTTTCATTATTTTATACATATTTGCTGCATCTTCTTTTTTCGTAGATTCCTGTAGCATTTCCACTTTTGCTGTTACTAGCTTTTGCCCAAAACGCACCTGAAGCTCATCTCCTACCTTCACATTAGTGCTCGCTTTTGCCTGCAGCCCGTTTACTAAAATTCGTCCCTGATCCGCTACCTCTTTCGCTAACGTTCTTCGTTTAATTAAGCGTGAAATTTTCAAGAATTTATCTAGTCGCATCTTAACCGCTCCTTCTTATCGTTGTTTTTTCTTTGCTTCCTTCCAATACCCATCTAATTCCTCTAAGCTCATTTGACTCCATTCCATTCCAGACGCCTTCACCCTCTCTTCTATATAAGAAAAACGCTGAATAAATTTCTTGTTTGTCTGCAAGATAGCAAGCTCAGGATTAACCTTATAAAATCTAGCGATATTTACTAGCGAGAACAAAACATCGCCAAATTCACTTTCTATCCTTTCTTCATTACTTGCCTCTTTTATTTCCTTATCAAACTCTAGAATCTCTTCTTTTACCTTTTCCCAAGCTCCATCTGCATCCGGCCAATCAAAGCCAACCTTTGCCGCTTTTTTCTGTAATTCGTGGGCTTGCATTAAATGTGGTAATGCCTGATTAATTCCATCTAACACAGAATCCTTTTCTTTCTTTGCTTCCTTTTTCTTTGCATTTTGCCAATGCTTCATCACATCATCGACAGATTCCGCCTGTTCCTCTCCAAATACATGAGGATGCCTGCGAATCATCTTATCGGATATTCCCTCGATTACATCATCAATAGAAAAGTAGCCCTCATCTTCTCCTATTTGACCGTGAAGCATCACTTGCAATAACACGTCACCAAGCTCTTCGATAATATGATCAATATCTCCTTCATTAATGGCCTCAATTAATTCATAGCTTTCTTCTAGTAGATACTTACGCAAGCTTTCATGTGTTTGTTTTTTATCCCACGGACAGCCGTTCGGTCCACGAAGCTCCGCTATAATACGTCGTAGCTGAGAAAACTCTTTACGTAATAGCTTTTCCTCCCGAACAGGCGGCACATAGACACTCGTTAGGTTATTTAAGTCCATCTCTCTATCTAACTCATGTAGCTCCATTTCTTTTATGCATTCCAAACTGCTTCCTGCTGCAGTTACAATTTTAATAGGATAGTCATATGGCAGTATATCCATTAGCGTCAGCTTCACTTCAGATGCAGAAAAGACATCATATACTTGGCCAATTATTAAATGATTTCTAAGCTGAATGCTTGAGCGATCAAGGTCTGTTCCATCCAATAATTGAAAGCCCTCAATTGGATCGATTCGCAATGCCTGAAAAATGCTGTCTAAAAAGCTTTGGCCACCGGCTATTTCAATAGAGACCACTCCTTCTCTATCTTTTTCTATTAATAATTGAACCGTTTTTTCCGCAACAAGTGGATGACCTGGAACTGCATATACAACGTCTGTCTCTTTAGCTTTTTCTATTAGAAATGCAACGATTTCTTTATATACTGCTTCAAATTGATCATGTTTCTCATAAATAGAATCAAATGAATAAAACATGACACCTTCCTGTTCAAGGGTTGATATTACCGGGTGATCCTTCGTCCGTACATATACCGCTTTATTCTCATCCATTAAGCTTCGGTAGACACCCAATGGCAGTTGATTTATATCCCCTGCACCCAATCCAATAATCTTTATTTGCTTCATTTAGTTCCCTTCCTTCTTTTCGGTAAAAACCAAATTAGTTTACTTCCTAACGGCAATAGAAGTAATTCCTTCTCTTTAAAAACATTTCCTCGCAAAACAAGAAACACATACACGATGCCGCCTATCATAACACCAGATAATGCTTGTATAGCACTTTTTATGCGATTATTCTCTATAAATTCAAGCAACAACGAGGAAAGAGGTATATATCCTTTTAGAACAAGTAACATTACGAAACTCGCCCCAATAATGATTGCTATCTGCTTTAGATCAATAATTGGCTCCTTGACTATTCTTCTCAATTTTACCACCATTAAAAGTAAAATAATAAATAATATAATGAGCGATGCATAAGCTGCACCTGCAATCCCATAAGAAGAAACAAGGCAGATATTAAGAACATACTTCCCTATAAAACCAAATATAATCAAAATGGCCGGATAGAAAGAATGACCTAACCCTTGAAGAATGGACATTACCGTAACAATAATGGCATTAAAGAAGATAATAAAAAACAAAATGGCAAGGACATGAGACCCAGCATCATTTTCAAAAAGCATCCTGTTTGTCTCATTAATAATCCCGATCAAACCTACAGTAGCACCGAGGCCGATAAAATAACTGACTAAAAGAGAGAAATGAATATTCTCCATTAGATCTTTTTTACTTTCCTTTTGCCGATTCTTTGTAATAAGCGGGACAATACTTAAAGCCATGGATGTGGATATAATACTTCCAATTTGTATGAGCGGCTGCCCTCTATCATAAATACCTTTCATGACTTTAGCCGTTTCATCCGCGACTCCATTTTCGATTAATAAGGCATATAAGTTCAAAGAATCTGCAAGCTGCAATAATATTAATAGCATACTACTAATCGAAATCGTGATTCCCTCAAATATTACTCTTTTAGATAGAAGACGATTTTCCTTGTGAAAAAGGGCGGAAACTCGGAATAGAGAAAAAGATTTTTTTCGATAAAAATAGATTAGTACTAGCAGGGAAAGTAAGCCTCCTATGACAGAACCAAACATAGCCCCAGAACCAATCGCATACAAGGAATATCTTTTATAGGAAAAAAAGACAGCAACAAATAAGATAATCCCAACTCTAAGCAGTTGTTCACTCACCTGTGATACTGCTGTCGGAATCATATTGCCCTCCCCTTGAAAGATTCCTCGCAAAATAGCTGTCAATGGAGAAAAAAGAAATGCAAAAGAAATCACCTTCAACAAAGATGCTAAATAGGGATCTCCCATCCAAGTAGCCAGTCTTCCGGCATTGAAAAACAAAATAAGAAAAGCAGCAATCCCTATGGGAAAAAACAAGTAAAAAGAGGAACTCACAAGTCTATTTATACCCGATTGGTTCCCCTCTACTTTCATTTCCATATACAATTTTGATAGGACTACTGGAAAACCATATGTAGATAAAGCAATAATTACCCCGTAAAAAGGATAAACCTGCTGATAAATATAAAATCCTTTATCACCGACAATATTTTGAAACGGTATTCGATATACAGCGCTTAGTACTTTAGTTATTAAGGCAGCTAACATCAGAATAAAAGCGCCTTTAAACCAGACATTTGATTGCGAAGTCTTCACATGTCTAGCTCCTTCCATAATTACTTCGCCTTGTATTATAGCATAGTTGGAAGGAAGATGCCTGCTTACATCCATATCCTTCCTTTCTACCTACTAATAATTAAGAAACACTGTCAACAAGCCGTTTTCCAATTATTTGTTTATACAGACCTGGAAAGAAGCGCTCTTAATGTCCCTCTATATAAAGCTTAAAAGGAGGATAAGCAGCAAAGGAATAAATAGTAATAAATATCCAATTGGATTTGCAAAGTTTATTGTCCAACCAATTCCAAATCTCTTTTCAACAAAAATAGAAGGATCATTTTTATTAAAGTAAAACAAGCCACCCTTCCAATGGTTATCAGCATCAAAAGTGGAAATTTCCTGCGTTTCTTGCTCTTTTCCATCTAATTCCCGATTTAACCGCTCTACCTTAAACGTAAATACAATGGTACAAATTAATAGGACTACTGTAAGGAGGAGAGGAATAATAACTATCATGTAATCACTGAAAATATTATTGTATAACGTTGTTAATTGTAAAAGAATGAACAGAACAGTTATGGTAATGGATATAAGAAGATTAAGCCAGCTTGAATATTTACGATACTTTAGCTGTCTTCGCTTGGATGCTTGTTTATTATTAGCAATTATTTTGATCCCTGATCTCTTTGTCGCTATATTAATACCTAAAAACATGAATTGCATTGTTAGCAAAACGAGAAGCAATGACACAGAAGAGATAGGTGTCTTTGTCGTAAATCGATCAGCTTTACCATCAGCTCCCCAGTGCACAGGTATCTCTGTCGGCAACACATCATATTGAGTTGCAGTAAAAAGAAGGAATCCTACCGTAATAATCATCGGAATTAGAAACACATACCACGGAAGCATTTCATCCTTTTGTCTAATCCCAAGCTCTGTTACACTTACTACTTTTAACTGTTCTTCCCATTTATTTTCACCTTTCAATTCAAGCATTTTCCCATGAAAATAGAAATAAAGGCTAAAGCTCCAAAATAAAGTTCCAAACAAAAGAAACGTTCCAACAATCGCTACTTGATTGGCTTGGGGACTATTGGTTGCTTGCCAAATGCAATAAGCAAGAAGAAGAAGAAGAGCAGGTACCACAATTAAAAGAGAATATCTTTTTTTATATACAGAAATTTGTGGATGCTTTATTTGTGTACTTGGAATGGAAACCCCAAATACGATTGTTTTTCTTATTAGAAAAGGGATAGCTGCCTCAAGCATGACTGTTAACAACATCATCATAATAAATATAAGTGCTTCCATTACTATTCCTCCTTCAAGTTTTGAATAATTGATTTTGCTATGCTTAATATGTCTTCCTCATTCATCCCTAGCACTAATGCTTCCACTATAGTCGGCTTTAAATTATCTGATGTTCTGTTTTTCTCTTCTTCAGATAGCTTTCGATTAGCGGTTCGGATAACTGCACCAGATTTAGGAATAATTTGAATTAGTCCCTTTTTCTCTAATTCGTGATAGCTTTTATTTACAGTATGCATATTTACGCCTAAATCAGCTGCCAATGAACGAACAGAAGGCAATACATCTCCATCCTGTATATCTTTTCTTATTACCCCTATCATAATTTGCATCGAAAGCTGTTCGTAAATCGGCATTTCTAAATCAGGATTAATTTGAATATACATAATCATCCACCTTAAACTGTTATATACTTATTATAACAATGTTGTTCTAGTTTGAATAGAACAATATTCATTTTCCAAATAAAAAATGAAGTTCCTATTATTTATGTAAGTACAAAAAAAGTCGACAACTCCAATTCCTGAGTTTGTCGACGGTTTAAACAATATATGGATTAGTAAAAGAAAACGTTATGCAAGCATGATTATGATTCCATTTGGCGAGCTAAAAATCCTGCCGCAGTCTCTACAGCCTTTTTCTCTACATCACCAAGGGAGTCTTCTTTTGAAAAGATGACAACCGCTCCAATTGGATCTCCATTTGCAATGATTGGACCAATTGTATAAGCAGAAATAGTTTCGGTAGTACCATCCACTAAGGAAACTTGATCTTGTTGATTCATAAGAATAGTTCCTCTATCTTCCATTGCCTTTTCCACTATATTACTAATATTTTTATTTAAATAGTCCTTCTTCGATCCACCCGAAACGGCAATGTAAGAGTCTCTGTCACAAATCAATACAGCACTTCCTAAACTGTCATAAAGAGCTTCTGCATACTCTTTAGCAAAATCACTTAACTCACTAATCGGTGAATATTTCTTTAAAATTACTTCTCCATCTCGATCAACAAAAATCTCTAATGGATCACCTTCACGAATTCGTAATGTTCTTCTGATTTCTTTTGGGATAACGACACGACCCAAATCATCGATTCGACGCACAATTCCAGTTGCTTTCATTCCGTGTTGCCTCACTTTCATCAGATGATTTTTAAAATTGGTGAGTGCATTCTCACTATACATGAAATGTTCACCATATTTAAACATAGTATCTTTCATATGGTAAGTTCTATACATTAATCATGCAAAATTTTCTCTAGGTAGCTTTATTTTCCTTGGTGAATATTTCACCTAACAAAAACATTTACCATATTTTTAACAAGCGGGAATATTATATCCCAAATTTTGGTATAACCATTTATTTATTCCGGTACTTAACTTAGATGTCATTTAATGAGAACTTTTTATCCTTTATCTATATTTGTGTATACCCTTGTCCCCCCTTATTAAACATTCGTTTTCCACAATTTTCTTCATAACTTTGGGTATTAAAGAGGTTTGGACATAAGTATTCCAGCCAAACAAAAAAGCCAAACAATCCACACGTAAATATGGGTTGTTTGGCTTTTATTCACATTTTTATTCGTCATCTACATTTACTTAGTAACTTCCTCTGGTTCTTTTTTAAAGGTACTCAATGCTTCTATCATTTCTTGACACACCTTAAGCCATTTGTCCTTCTCTACACCCTTTACATGGAAGATCATCTTTAGTTTTCTTCCTTCCATGCCAAGACCAATCATTTTGCCATATTTAGAACTTTTCTCAAATATTTTTTGACCATCCATGCGGTCACTACCTTGTTCTGATAAGAGAATCAGCACTTCTTCCTTTGTTTGTTTAATTAATTCTACTCCAGCTTGCTTCCCATAAATCTTCATTTCTGTAATCCTGAAAAGATTAGAAACTTCCTCTGGATAGTCTCCAAAACGGTCTGTTAATTCTTCTCTTAGTTCTTCCATATCATCTAAAGTTGCAACGCCTCTAAATCTTTTATACATTTCAATCTTTTGCTGTCCGTCGCTTATATAGAACTCAGGAATATAGGCATCAATATCTAAATCAATTTCGATTGTTCGTTTTTGTTCTTCATCTATGGTGCCTCTTCTCTCTTCAATCGCCTCTTTCAGCATCTGAGAGTATAAATCAAATCCGACAGAATCAATAAATCCATGCTGCTGAGCACCTAGGAGATTTCCAGCCCCACGAATCGTTAAATCCCGCATGGCAATTTTAAAACCAGACCCTAACTCTGTAAACTCTTTAATTGCCTGCAGCCTTTTTTCCGCTACCTCTGTTAAGACCTTATCCTTCTTATACGTAAAGTAAGCATAGGCTACTCGATTAGAACGACCTACTCTTCCCCGTAATTGATAGAGCTGCGATAGCCCCATGCGATCTGCGTCTTGGACAATCAATGTATTTACATTCGGAATATCTACCCCTGTTTCAATAATGGTTGTACTTACTAAAACATCGTATTCTCCTTCTAAAAATCCAAGCATTACTGATTCTAATTCATTTTCCGTCATTTTACCGTGTGCATATGTTACTCTTGCATCAGGGACTAACATGGATATCTCTTCCGCTTTTCTTTCAATATCTTCTACACGATTGTATAGAAAATATATTTGCCCATTTCTTGCTAGCTCTCTTTCAATCGCTTCTCTTACAAGTCCACCATTATACTCCATTACATAGGTCTGAATAGGAAATCTATTTTCAGGAGGTGTTTCGATGACAGATAAATCTCGTACACCTAACATCGACATATGGAGTGTTCTTGGAATTGGGGTTGCTGTTAATGTCAACACATCAACATTTGTTTTTAACTGTTTAATTTTCTCCTTATGCGTTACCCCAAATCGCTGTTCTTCATCAATAATTAACAAACCTAAATCTCGATAGGAAATATCCTTAGAAAGAATCCGATGTGTTCCTACAACAATATCAATAGTTCCCGCTTTTAGCCCTTTTATTGTATCGTTTTGCTGTTTTCTCGTCCGGAATCTACTTAATAAACCTATTTCAATCGGATAATCTTGAAAACGCTCTCTCAACGTTTCATAATGCTGTTGAGCTAAGATTGTCGTTGGCACTAAGAAAGCAACTTGTTTTCCATCAGCTATCGCTTTAAAAGCTGCACGAATAGCAACCTCTGTTTTCCCATAACCAACATCTCCGCAAAGAAGGCGATCCATCGGTCTTTCTCTTTCCATATCCTTTTTAATTTCATGAATGGAGCGCAACTGATCCTCTGTTTCCTGATAAGCAAATGCTGCTTCAAATTCCCGCTGCATTTCTCCATCTGGAGAGAACCCATAGCCAACAGATGCCTCTCTTTCTGCATATAGCTTTATAAGATCATCGGCTATATCTTGAACAGAAGACTCTACCTTTTTCTTCACACGCTTCCAATCATTGCCGCCTAATTTATATATTTTCGGTTCTTTACTCTCTGACCCTACGTATTTTTGAACTAAGTCAATTTGTTCAACAGGAACATATAGCTTATCATTTCCTTGATATCGTAAATGTAAATAATCCTTGTGAACACCATTTATTTGAAGTGTTTCAATTCCAAGATATTTACCAATTCCATGGTTAACATGAACAACATAATCTCCAACATTTAATTCCGAATAGCTTTTTATTCTTTCCGCGTTTGATAGCTTTTGTCTTCTTTTAGAGATTTTTTTTGTTTTTGTTTTAAATAATTCCTCTTCTGTTATTACAGCTAGCTTTAAAATAGGAAGTTCAAATCCTGATTGCAGATGCCCTTCTACTAGTTGGATTTTCCCTTCAGCAATCTTCTTGGCATTCTTTTGAATCATTACTTCCATATCATAATCCCGTAGAACTTGATCTAGCTTTTCTATACGTTCCCCACTATTACCAAGCAATAAAACGGTGTAATGATTCTTTTTCCATCTTTCTATTTCTGTTTTTAACACATTCATTTGACCATGAAAATTTTGCATTTGTTTACAAGAAACATTGATTATATTCTGCGGATTAGTATTTGGCACATGGCGTAAGAACAAAGATAGATAGACAATTGGCTGTTTTGCTTGATGTAAAAGATGGCTTATACTTTGGGATAAGGTTAATCCATGAATGATTGCTCCCTCGCCTAATAAGCTCGTATACCAATCAGCCTCTTCCTTCTCTAGCGTGTCGTTCATTTCTTGCACTCTACTAATTTCATCAATAATTAAAAAGCCGTTTGTCGGTAAATAGTCTATTAAACTTACATGTTCCCCATAAAGAATGGATAAGTATTTATATAATTGTTCTGGCTTTTGTCCATTTCTTAACTGTTCTATTTCTCTGCCTATGTTTTGCGCAAGTAACGTTTTCGTCGCTTCATCTTTTATCTTTTTTAAACTTTGAGCTAGGCCCTTTTCCAGCTTGCTTAATAGTTCATCGACTGCTTTTTCATCATAAAGAATTTCTGTAGCCGGCCCAATGCTAACCACTTCTTTCTTTTCTTTCGAGCGTTGATCCTCAAGTGAGAAAGCCCTGATGGAATCAATTTCCGTATCAAATAATTCAATGCGAAGAGGATCTTCTTCTGTCAATGGATAGATATCTAATATTCCACCACGCACACTAAATTCTCCAGGTGAAGAAACCATTTCTGCTCGCACATATCCCATATGAACAAGCCTTAATAAAAATGCCTCTAAATCCAAATCCTGCCCTATCTCAAGCTTTAATTGCGCTTCCTTCCATAGCTTTTTTGGAGGCAGCAACTTTCTTAGCCCGGCTACTGGAACAATCATGATTCCTGATTTTTTCTTAGCCCAATAGTTCAATACTTCAATACGCTGTGCCTTAAGCTCTGGACTCGCAATACTAATCTCAGCAGCAATTAATTCATTCGCTGGATAAAGGAAGACTTCCTTTTCATCCACAATATTTGTAATATCATCATATAGCTTTTGTGCTTGCAATAAATTATGTGTCACTATTAATAAAGGTTTCTTCGTTTTTTCGTAAATAGAAGTCATATATAAAGTACGTGCTGAATTGGAAAGACCTGAAACTAATTGCTCATGCAATCCAGCCTCTAATCCAGAAATGACATTTTGTATATCTTCTTGCTGTTTAAATAACTCTTTTAGCCCTAACAAAAAATTTTCCCTCCCATTTAAAAGCAAAGGCACCATAATAAGTGGTGCAGAGCTAGTTTGTTTATACATTTTAGTAAAGTGACATAGCACTAGCTATCTAGCCCTTTTCTAAGATAAGCACTTAACCTATAATCTGTTCCTATCTTATATAAATATTTATAATTGCCATCTATTTAGTTCTTATAAAGACATCATCTATATGTTTCTTTTGAAAAAGCTGTTTTCTAAAAGATTGTTACTTTCTCAATATGATAAATAAACAATTAGAGATACTGAGCAGCCTGAGAAGCTGCGTGAAAGTCCAAGCTCCCACACGCAGTAGCCTGAGAAGACTTGACCCTCTCCTAAAAGCGGCTTTGTTAAAATGTGGAGAAAATACTCCTTTATGTTGTTATATACGAGATATCTTGCCTATATTCCTGCTACTAAAGAAAACATGTATATAGACAACGGAAAAATGCTTTGGATTAGTCCAAAGCTTTTTTCCTAATTAAAAACAGTATCTTTTTAAACAGTCTATTAATGAATCAAATAATCATTTTCATAGTAACCAGGATTTTTAGACAATGATTCTTGACAATCCTCACAAATTGATTTTACCTCAATATCTCCTGTTTGATGATATTGAATCATTTCTGAACGATCTTCATCTGTTAAATGATCGAATCCTAAGCGGTTTGCTTCTACTGCTCCTGCATCAAGTGAACCTATATGCACACCACAATGTCTGCAATGATAATGTATAGCCATTCCAAGGCCTCCTTACTAGCACATTATAATAATGCTAGTATTAACCGATTCGTAGCTAAATATAACCGAATAAACAGGAATGGAACAATATCTTACTGGATATTATATTTATTCATTACTTGCAAAAAAGGTTCCTCAGCCCATTGCGCACATGCGTCCGCGCATTTTCTGATCGTTCCCTCTAATATGTCCATTTCTTCTTTTGTAAATTTTCCAAGGACATAATCAACAACCTTCATACCATTTTTAGGACGATCAATTCCAACTCTTATACGATTAAATTTTTCTGTCCCAACATGAAGAATCGTAGACTTGATCCCATTATGTCCACCAGAGCTTCCCTTTTGACGAAGTCTAATTTTCCCAACAGGTAAGTCTAAATCATCATAAATGACTACTAAATCCTCTGGCTCAAGATTATAGTAATCCATAATCGGACGAATTGATTCTCCTGAGAGATTCATATATGTAAGCGGCTTTAGTAAAATTATTTTTTCGCCCCCAATATTCCCTATTCCAAAATTCCCTTTGAATTTCGCTTTATCTAATGGAATATTGTAATGGTTGGATAAAAAATCTATTACTTCAAAACCTATATTATGTCTTGTTCTATCATATTGCTTCCCTGGATTCCCAAGGCCCACGATTAATTTCATGACAATCCCCCTGATTTATTAATCACTATGTAAGCTATATATGAAAAAGGTTTGGCCAATAGAAACACTTACCGGTCAAACCTTTTTTTGCTAGCCTTCTTTAGAAATGTACTTTCTAAACGTACAGGGAGAATTCATTTGTAGGAATTGCATTACTCTTCTTTTGTATCCGGCTCCGTTTCTCTGCCTTCTACATTATCAGGCATTCCTTCTTCTTGTTGTTCTCCTGTACTAATCTCTTCTTCCTGTCTTGGAGCAAGAATTGATGCGATTACTTCTTCTTGTTCATGGTCTATTTCTATTTTATCATAACCCTTAACATCTCCCACAGTAATCGTATCTCCAACTTGGAGTTCTGTTACATCAATATCAATACTAGTCGGTATGTCATTAGGTCTTGCTGTTACTGTTACTTCATGTAATGCCTGCTGCATAACGCCGCCATCTTTCACTCCAGCTGCTTCTCCCACTAAGGAAACTCTCACTGGTGCACTGATAGCTTTTGATAAATCAACTGCCAAGAAGTCCACATGCAGTACTGCTCGCTTTATTGGATCGGAATCATATTCATTTAAAACGACATTATAGGTTTCCCCGTCGATATCCAGCGAAATAACACCATTTCTTCCAACCTCACGAATCGTTTTTAAGAAATTTGCCTCACTTAAGGAAATCGACGTATTTTCTACTTTTGATCCATACACAATTCCTGGGATTTCTCCCTCATTTCTTAATTTCGTTAAGCTTGAATGCTTGTCTGTCATACGTTTTTTTGCTTGTAAAGTTGTCGTCATTATTTCACCTTCCATTATTTATTCAATGAACACTCTTATATAAAAAATGCCCTAAATGGAAGAAATTTAAACATAGAGAATTTTGCTTCTCTATTAAATAGAGTACGACAATACTAATAGTCGCCTGCCAAAAGGCAAGCGACTAATCAGAAAGTTTTGCTTTTAAATCTATCAATCAAATAAGAAACTTACAGACTGATCTTGATGTACACGTAAAATAGCCTCACCTAGTAAATCAGCAACTGATAATTGGATGACATTCGCAGAAAGTTTCTTGTCTCCAAGTTCAATAGAGTTTGTTACAACCAGCTCTTTAATTTTGGAATTATTGATTCTATCCATTGCAGGTCCTGATAATACGGGATGTGTACAGCATGCATAGACTTCTTTAGCGCCATTTTCAGCAAGAGCATTAGCACCGAGTGTGATGGTACCAGCTGTATCAATAATATCATCGATAAGAATGGCAATTTTCCCTTCTATATTACCAACAATATTCATTACTTCCGCAACATTTGGTTTTGGTCTTCTTTTATCAATAATAGCAATTGGTGCTTTTAATCGTTCTGCAAGCTTTCTTGCTCTCGTAACACCACCGTGATCTGGTGATACAATAACAAGTTCTCCATCAAATTCACGCTGACTGAAATAGTTGCCTAGGATTGGTACACCCATTAAGTGATCAATCGGAATATCGAAGAATCCTTGAATTTGCGGGGCATGCAAGTCTAATGTAATAACACGGGTTGCTCCAGCAGTTTCTAGTAAATTTGCTACTAATTTTGCTGTAATTGGTTCACGTGCTCGTGCTTTTCTATCTTGTCTAGCATAACCATAATAAGGAATAACTAGGTTAATCGTTTTAGCTGATGCACGCTTTAATGCATCAATCATAATTAACAATTCCATAATATGTTCGTTAACAGGTGCACTAGTTGACTGAATGACATATACATCACAACCACGAATACTCTCTTCAATATTAATTTGAATTTCTCCATCGCTAAAACGCGTCACAGAACATTTCCCTAATTCTACTCCAATTGACTCTGCAATTTCTTGCGCTAATGCTGGATTAGAGTTTAAACTGAATACCTTCAAATTTGGATCTAAATTCTTAACTGGCATGCTGAACCTCCACTGGTCTTTTTCCACTAATGATACGAAGAATGTATGAATAAAAGCTACTTATTCTTCTCTTTTTTAAATCTGATTATTTACGTTTGTAATTCTCTTTATTAACTTGACGGGAACGGGCAATGGATAGTGCCTCAGAAGGAACATCATCTGTTATGGTGGAACCTGCTGCAACATAAGCACCTTTACCAATTGTGACAGGAGCAATTAAATTGGAATTGCAACCAATAAATGCGCCATCTTCTATTGTAGTCATAAACTTATTCTTGCCGTCATAATTAACCGTGATTGTACCACAGCCAATATTTACATCATTGCCAACACTTGCATCTCCAATATAACTCAAATGGGATGCTTTACTTCCTTTTCCAAATGTCGCTTTCTTAATTTCAACAAAATTCCCGATCTTCACTTCATCATTGATTGTAGACGCTGGTCGAATATGAGCAAATGGTCCTATATTCACATCTGAACCTATGCTACTATCATGTGCAACAGATTGTTTGATAGCTGTATTATTTCCAACAATACAATTATTTATTTCTGTATTGGGTCCTATGATACATTCTGAACCTATTACAGTCGTACCTTTAAGAATACTCCCTGGGTATATAACAGTATCTTCCTTAATCGTTACATCTGCTTCGATATACGTATTTAATGGATCAATAAGCGTTACTCCATTTCGCATATGCAGTTCATTAATACGTTTTCTCATAATTGCTTCTGCTTCCGATAAAGCCACACGATCATTCACACCAATGGTTTCATCAAAATCATTTGTTTGGAATGCACTAACTGTTTCTCCCTGCTGCTTTAAAATCTCAATAACATCTGGCAAATAATATTCACCTTGAACATTTTCGTTCGAAACGTTATTTAATGCCTGGAATAACAATGCATTATCAAATACATAGGTACCTGTATTAATTTCTGTTATTTTTCTTTCCGCTTCCGTAGCATCTTTATGTTCGACTATTTTTTCTACTACTCCCATTTCGTTACGAACAATTCTACCGTAACCATCTGGTTTACTTGCTTCTGCAGTTAAAATGGTTGCCTTTGCTCCCATTTTCTCATGTTGTAAAAAGAGCGCTTCTATAGTCTCACTCGTCATAAGTGGTGTATCCCCACAAATAACTAATGTCACTCCATCTTTGTCTCCAAGAATATCTTTTGCTTGTATTACCGCATGTGCTGTTCCAAGCTGTTCTTGTTGATACACATAATTAACACTATTGCCAAGCTGTGCTTTTACTTTTTCTGAACCGTGGCCAATTACTGTTACGATTGAATCCACTTGTAGCTTCTCTACTTGATCTACAACATGCTGTACCATCGGTTTTCCACAAACAGGATGAAGTACTTTATAAAGCTTTGACTTCATTCTAGTTCCCTGTCCTGCGGCTAAAATCACTGCGTAACGAGTTGTCATTCACAGGCCTCCAATAACCTTTTTATCCACTAAAAAATATATCTTAAATACCTCTTGATTTCAAGGAAGGATTCACATTTTATGTATGGTTATTTAGAAAAGTTTCTTTTTTATACTAATTATTTGCTTATTCCGTACCAAAAATAAATTTATCTAAATAGGAAAAACACTAATAATTGCTTAAGAGAGAGGATCTTACTTTCATTTCACTTTTTAAGAGACCACCATAGTAGGACTTCCTTGCTTTAAGCAATAGGGGATTCTTCTCTTACTCTACATGAAACGGATTAAATATACCGAAAAAGTCAGGGATATAAATTATTTCTTAACTATTTTATGATACTAAAAGTAAAAGAGGTTTTCATTGGAAAATAAAGGGGTATATAGAAGTGTAATACATTTATTATGACCTATATGTATAATTCTCTTTGTGCTATATAGTGCTTATTTTACTGCTTTGTATCTCAACCGCTTTTTAATAGGTAAAAAAAAGAGCCTTACTCTTAGGAAGTAGGCTCTAGCTGCAGATTATTTTAGGAAGCTCCAGCTTCTTCAAATTCAATTTCTAATTCACCCAGGCGGTGGTATTCTGCCAAAACTGCTTCCTGGATTTTTCCTCTTGTACCAGAGTTAATTGGATGAGCGATATCTCTAAATTCACCATCCGGTGTTCGCTTACTTGGCATCGCTACAAATAATCCATTATTTCCATCAATTACCCTAATATCGTGAACAACAAATTCATTATCTAGTGTAATAGAGGCAATAGCTCTCATTCGTCCATCCGTATTAACTCGGCGTAGCCTTACATCAGTTACTTCCATCCTGTTCACCACCTTTACTAGAAGATAAAATCTAGTTAATAAATTCAACAGAACTTTCATAACTCCTTCTTAAAAGGCGAAATTTTTTAGAATATTTCGGATAAAATAAAGAAAAATTGCCGAAAAGTGATAAAATCCTCGCTTTTTCACTAAAACTTCGACTATTCTTCATATGAATTACCTTACTTACAAAGAGCAATTACCTCGATTTCAACCAATACATCTTTCGGTAACCTTGCTACCTCTACACAAGATCGAGCAGGTTTATGCGTTGAGAAATATTCCCCATATACCTCATTAATTGCTTGAAAGTCTTCCATATTTTTAATAAATACAGTCGCTTTAACAACCGTTTCAAACGATGCCCCCGCTTCTTTTAAAACGGCAGCTAAATTTTTAAATACTTGATGTGTCTGTGTCTGAACGTCTCCCTCGATTAAGGTCCCTTCAGCAGTTAAAGGAATTTGACCTGAACTGAAAAACAGATTATTAACAATAATACCTTGAGAATATGGCCCGATAGCTGCTGGTGCATTACTTGTTTGAACAACTTTCATGTGTCTTTTCCCCCTAAGATCTATTTTTTGTCAAAATAATTGCCATTTTTCACTGAAATTTTCTTTTCTTTCACATCAACGCCTGATAATTTCACTAGTGATAAATAATCATCTACTAATCTTTCTTCCGCTTCTTCTGCCTCAACTAATACTGCTATTCCTGCAACACTTGCATTGAATTCCTCTAACAAGCTAATCATACCATTGATGGTACCACCAGCTTTCATAAAGTCATCCACAATCAAAACTTTTGAACCATCTTCCAAGCTTCTTTTTGACAATAGCATCGTTTGAATTCTTTTAGTAGAACCAGAAACATAGTTGATACTTACAGTAGAACCTTCTGTTACTTTACTATCTCTTCTAACCATAACTACAGGAACATTTAAATAATTCCCTACTGCATACGCCAAAGGAATTCCCTTTGTTGCTACTGTCATGACTACATCTATATCCGTATCAGCAAAAGCTGATGCAAAAAGCCTACCTACTTTTTGAACGATAGCCGTGTTGCCTAATATATCGTTCATATATAGGTATCCACCTGGCAATAGTCTTTCCGGGCTTTTAATTAAATCGCAAAGCTCCTCAACAAATGGTTTTGCTTCCTCTTCACTGACTCTTACTTGATACTTTACTCCACCAGCAGCTCCTGGCAATGTATGTAACGTCCCTATTCCTCTTTGCTCAAAAGTTTCCTTAATAATAGCCAAATCTTCACTTATAGAAGACTTGGCCGAACTGTATTTTTCTGCAAAATAAGAAAGAGACACTAATTGCCTAGGATGCTCCAGCAAGTAATTCGTCATGTCTATTAAACGTTCACTACGACGAAACTTCATAACAGAACCCCCAAAATCCGAATATTTAAGGACAATATTACATTATTATACGGATTTAATCAAGAGTATGTCGCTGTCCAATCATTCTAACTGCAAATACTTGGTCACAAAATCCTCTTAATCCGTTGTAAACACGGTTCATTCTTGAATCATGTTGAATTAATCCGAAAACCGTAGGGCCACTTCCGCTCATAAGTACTGTATCTGCCCCAAACTTACAAATTTGCTCTTTTATTTGGGCAACCTCAGGATATAAGGATAAAGTGACATTTTCTAGTACATTCCCTACACACTCACACATTAAATCATAATCCTTGGATGAAATTGACTCAATCATTTTTTCCGTATTTGGATGCTCAATTGTCTCTACATCTAGTCTTTTATAAATATCAGCTGTTGATACACCAATAAATGGTTTCGCTAAAATAACCCAACAAACTGGAGGTGCAGGTAATTCCTTAATGATTTCTCCTCTTCCAGTTGCAAGTGCGGTTCCTCCGTAGACACAGAAAGACACATCAGATCCTATTTCAGCCCCAATTATCGCTAACTCATCTAATGTTAGCCCTAAACCCCATAACTTATTTAGACCGCGTAATACTGCCGCCGCATCACTGCTTCCTCCAGCTAAGCCAGCTGCCACAGGGATGTTCTTTTCTATTTTTATTTCTACCCCCTTCTTTACACGGAACTTTTCTTTTAATATATTTGCTGCTTGATAAGCAAGATTACGTTGGTCATCAGGAACAAATCTATTAAGAGAAGTTATTTTTATTACATCGCTATCTAGCAGTGCTAGCTCAATTCTATCTGCTAAATCAATTGTTGTCATAATCATTTCTACTTCATGATACCCATCAGGTCTCTTACGAAGCACATCCAATGACAAATTGATTTTAGCTGGCGCTTTAACCAAAAGCTTCAATATTTCCACCCACTTAACAAATTTCATCATTTACTTTTTTCCTCTCACTAAAGAAAACAGCTTTCCTTGGAAGGAGGTAATAATAGTAGGCTAGACGAACTCTATCTTTTCCTTATTCCGTACCTATCTAAGCATTATGCTCATCTAATCTTCTATTTCGATATAGTGATTTTACCACAAATTAGTCTATTACATGTAATAGAGATTATGATTTCCTGAATTATTATCATGATTTTATAGGTAATATTAACTCATTCATCTTCGAATAAAAAAGGATCTATCATTATCCTTTCTATCTATATTTTGGAATATAGATAGTAGCTAATGATAGATCCTATTGTTACCGTGAGTAAATCCATTGTGATTATAATATAAAAAAGATGGACGTTAAGTGATGTTGAAGTTACTCTTTATTTTGAGTAAGAAGACTTTGTTCTGCAATTTCTATTGCTCTTTTGACCATATTCCCTGCGTCTCTTGCACGAATACCGCCCCAGCCCTCTTGTTGGACCACATCATAGAAACCAAGTTCTTTTGCCAATTCTTCTTTTAATCCTTCAGACATAATTCCTCTTCGTCTACCCATAGTGAATCTCTCCTTTCATCACCCACGGTAGATTTAGTATGTAACTATCATTAGTTTTTCATGTTATCTATTTGTTGCCAGAAGCGATACTTATTTATACATTCACAGCTGACTTTATTAAAAAATGGCCATGCTTCCATTTTTATTGCATGAAAAAAGCAGCAAACAAATCGTTTACTGCCGCTTAATGCTTTCAAGCAATATATAGTTAGCTTAAAGCAACTTGTCCTGATGTATCCTCAAAGAAGGTAATTTGAACCGTTTCTGTTAAAACATCTGCATAGCTGTATGATACACGTTCAAATGCATTTTCATCCTGATCTAACTCCACTACAAACACAGATGGATAAGTCTCTGCCAACACGCCAGAACGCTCAATTGTCTTACGACGACCGCCATTTGCCTTCAGCATAAGCCTTTTTCCTAAATTTGAATCAAGAGCCTTTTTTATATCTGATAATGTTTTTGCCATTCGGTCCACCTCACTGTGTAAAGTATATCACACTGACATAACAGAGTCAAATAAAAACATAAATTATAACAGTCTTTTTTGGAAGTTGTCAATATTTTTTATTCTTATTTTTCTCCAATTTTTCAACAAAGATTAGTATGCACGACGTAAAGATAAATATGTAGAAAAATTTGATTTTTTTAAACTGCTGGAAAAAGGATGCATGATAATCTTAACTGAATCAACAAAGAAACACACAGGATGGATAGCTTAAGCAGTCCTGCTATGCTTGCTTAAGCTATTATCATCCTGTGTGTTCCATTTATTTACCCTTCTTCTGATTGATTCGTATGATATGGCATACCTGTTCGAAGAACTCCTTTGGTTTCTATTCCACCTAACCCTTTTTCGCCAGTTAAGGTATTCCTTAATACATCCCAAACATTTACTCGTTCCATAAATGGCGTAAAACTAATCTTTGCAACAATATAAACCGGATCAAGTGCATGAATATTTACCCTCGAAGGAGAGCTTGCGAAATTAGCACCTGCATAGATAAGGGACTCAAAGTGAGATTGACAGGCACCAGCAAAAATAACTAATTGATCTAAATTAGGAAGTTTCTTTCTCGCTTCTCTGACGGTCTGTACAAAGTATTTTGAATGTCGGTATGCATTAATATCGTTTTTCTCCCCTAACGCCTTAGAATAGGCATCATGCCCTGTTATAACAAGGATATCTGGACGATAATAATCCAAAAGACTGCTTATTTTACTGGGCATCTCTTTTTCATGGCAATGAACTCCATTTACAGGGATTCCAATTTTTTCATATAAAGTTAAACATTTGTTTAAATAATTAGGATCGCCATCAATATGCAGCACTTTGCCTGGTAGTTGAAAATAGTTGGAAGGTTTGCTGTATGCCTCTGTTACTTGATACTCCTGTTTTCTTCTTAAGAGATTCACATCTTGTCGAAATAATTGGAGAGATTGCTCCTCCATCAACTGGACCTTTTGTGAAATTTTCCGTTGCATCGGTTGATTAATTAACACTAAATCCTCATATGGAGC
Source organism: Bacillus sp. 522_BSPC (assembly GCF_001076885.1). Classification (GTDB taxonomy): domain Bacteria; phylum Bacillota; class Bacilli; order Bacillales; family Cytobacillaceae; genus Niallia; species Niallia hominis. The sequence continues at coordinate 15,210 of NZ_JVDT01000263.1, read as the reverse complement.
ATCTGCAATAAGACGAAAATCCTCCCCATAAAGAATAGCGATTTTTTGACCATTTACCTCTTTCATATCAATTATTCGAAATAACATATCGCATTGATATGATTCTCTTCCGACGATATCCATGATGTTTACAGCCACTGTCGTCACTCCAATTAACCCAAACACGTTTCTGAGTGGTTATTAGTATTCAAAATCTATCTCTGATAAATTATGCATATGTCTAGAAAGTTGTGAGCAATTCAAAAGAGAAGAACGAAAACATAAAAGGCTATTTTCATCAACAACAAAAAAAGATGAACAGAAAGCTTCTCTCCCCAGTCATTCTTTTAGGGAAAAGAAAATCATCTGTACATCTATTTCTACTCATTATTTAGTAAATATTTCATAAAGAACATCACTTAACTTTGCAAACTCTTCGATAGACAATGATTCTCCGCGTCTAGAAGGCTCAATCCCCGCTTGTTCAAGCGCAGCGATTATTTCACCCTTCTTTTCTTTTCCGCCCTCTAGCTGGCTAGAGAGATTGTTTAAAATCGTTTTTCTCCTTTGAGCAAAGCTTGCTCTTGTTATTTGAAAGAAAAAGTCTTCATTTTTTACCGAAACAGATGGTGTTTTTCGAATGGTTAAACGAATTACAGCAGAATCTACATTTGGTTGAGGAACAAAGACTGTCTTCGGAACAATCATCACTACTTCTGGTTTAGTATAGTACTGAATAGCAATTGAAAGAGATCCATATTCCTTCGTTCCTGGTTTAGCAGATATTCGCTCTGCTACCTCTTTTTGCAGCATGACAACAATGCCTCTTAAAGGAAGTTTCTCTTCCAAAATCTTCATAATGATTGGTGTTGTTACATAATAAGGCAAATTAGCAACGAGCATAATATCCCGAATATCATTAAACTCTGTTTCTAACATTTCCTTTACGTTTACTTTTAAAATGTCCTGGTGAATAATCTTCGCATGTGGATAAGGCTCAAGCGTTTCGTTTAAAATTGGCAGCAAGCGTTGATCGATTTCATATGCAACAACCTTTTTACTTCGCTTAGCAAGCTGTTCTGTTAATGCCCCAATTCCCGGACCAACCTCTATTGCACCCGATTCTTCTGTTAACTCTGCATGATCTACAATATTTCTCAAAATGTTTGTGTCAATTAAAAAATTTTGCCCTAAGCTTTTCTTAAAAGAAAAACCATACTTATCTAGAATTGCTCTCGTTCTTGCTGGTGTTGCGATATCTTTATACATCCTTACCCTCCTGACGCATTTCCTTCATGGCTTGTGCGAACTCTTCCTTAGTAATATGAAACATCAGTAATCTCTTATAAAGCTGTTTCCCATTTGTATACCCAATTTTAAGCAGCTTTCCCAACTGCTCTCTACGCTCCTTAGAATCTGCACCACCAATCAATCCTGCATCTATTAAGTCTTCTTTTGTAATTTCCTCCGTTATCAATTCCTGCATAAGATGAGCATCTTTTAAAGCTTCTCTAATTGCCTCTATTGATGCATGTTCCACCCCAACACCTTTACCATGCTTATGGATTGCAAGCTCCTTTGGTATAAAAGCATGTTTACAATCAGGAATATGTTTTTCAATCGTATGACGAATCTTTTGACCAGGATAGTCTGGGTCGGTTAACACAATAACCCCTCTTGTTTTTTGTGCTAGCTTTATTTTAACCAATGTTTCTTGATTAATTGCTGAACCGTTTGTTTCAATAGTATCTGCATCAACTGCTCGTTTAATAGCAGTTGTGTCATCGCGTCCTTCCACTACTATTATTTCTTTAATCTTCATGGAACCTCCAAAAAATAATTTATAAAATTTGAAAAAAAAATGAAACATAATTGTAACATGAAACGTCTATATATACAGAGAGAGAAATATTTATAATCACTATCATTATAGCTAATATTTATGTTTTAACAAACGGCGATTTGTTGTGACTAGTTATTATGTGAGAAAATGTGAACAAAAGCAAAGAAAAAGACAGAGGAATTGATTCCTCTGCCAGATTAGCTATCTTTTTATCCTTTAAATAGGTAATAAAGTGTCTAGATTTATTGATTGCTAATTAATTATTTTTATCATAACTTGCCTGTTACCCCAACGGTAAGCTTCTGCTTTTGAAGAAAAGAAAACATCGATTTTCTGTCCTTTCACGCTTCCACCTGTATCACCTGCAACAGCATAGCCATAGCCTTCAACATAAACCTTTGTTCCTAATGGGATAAAACTTGGGTCGACAGCAATTACTTTTGCATTTGGATTAGCTTTCAGATCAATTCCAGTAGCCGTTCGGCCAGAACATCCATTACAACTAGCAGTATATGCTGTTGAATTGACGTACACTTCTTTCCCGCTTTCTTCTCCTCGGGATGCTAGTTGTATGACATCGCCTTTTGTTCCAACAGATACAATTTTGTCCTGCTTTTCTTTCACTGTTGTTTCACTGAGTAATTTCCGGGAAATCTCTTTGCCATTTTCCTTGGTAACTTCATACTTTTTAGAGACTAATCCTTCTGTGCCCTTTTTCAGTATCTTCTCAGTACCTGCCGGAAGATTATCGTCCTTTTGGGTAATAACGGCAAAGTTAATCGGTTGTTCCACTACATCGGTGACCTTTTCTATTCTTTTTATATTTACAACAGTTTCCTCTTTCACTTTTTCTTTTAGATCTGGTTCAACTCGGTCTAATTTAGCAAGTGATATCTCATGTTGTGTTAAAAAGTCAGCGACCGTAGTCGAAGTGGACCATACTTGTTTTTTCTTTCCTGCGTCTACTAGTGTGACTGGAAATGCTGTATGTACGACAACTTCCATATTATGTTCTATAGCGTTAGTTTCTTTCTGATTGATCTGATCATGCTCGTTCAAAGAAATTTTTTGTTCTTCTAAAAACTCCTTAACAGTATCTACTGTTGTCCAAACCGTTTTCTTCTCGTCGTCTTTTTGCAATTCAACCTGTTTAGCTTTCTTCCAGACAACTTCAAGGTTATCTGTAACCTTTGTGTTTAACGAGGGAAACACATAATCTTTTGAGCCAATAGCAATGTCCAAGTCATCAAATATTTGTTTTATAGTAGATGAGTGCGTCTCGATGATTTGTTCTTTACCATTTAGCGTCAGCGCCACAGTATTTTTAGTAGTTTCATAAATTATAAAGCCTAAGCTACTTGCAAAAACGATGAAACTAGCTAAAAAGATGGACACCTTTTTCCTGCTCAAAGATTTCGAAAACAGGTTTTTCATGTTTTGGATTACGATGAAAAACGCCTCCTTTTCTCTCGGAGTGATTATATAGAGTATCATGTCTGCTGTCAACCCTTAAGAATCTTTGAACGTATTTCTTATTATGCAAAAAAAACAAGCGAAAGGAAAGAAAGAAATCTCGACATAATTAGTCTATGAGAAAAGAAAGCGATGTAGAATGATTAAAAATAAGGTGAATTTCAGACAAACTTTTTCGTTATTCGACAAAAATCTTTATCAGTTTATGCCGAATAATTTTTTTGCATTTTCTGTTGTTTTTCTAGCCACCTCTTCATAAGAAATCCCTTTAATCGCAGCAATTTCCTCTGCCACTAATTTTACATAACTCGGTTCATTTCTTTTACCCCTAAACGGTGTCGGCGCTAAATATGGACAGTCTGTTTCAATTAATAAATGATCTAGTGAAACTGCTTCTGCAACCTCTTTTGGTTTCCGGGCATTTTTGAAAGTCACCGTTCCACCTAGCGAGATATAGAAATTCATATTTATGCATTCTAGTGCAGTTTCTACACTCCCACCATAACAGTGCATAATCCCTCCAACTTCTTTCGCATCTTCCTCTTTTAAAATTTCTACAATATCAGCTGTTGCTTCACGATTATGAATAATTATTGGAAGTTTTACTTTTTTTGCTAGTTGAATTTGTTTTCTGAATACCTCTTTTTGAATTTCCTTTGGCGATTTATCCCAATGATAATCTAATCCCATTTCTCCAATTGCAATTACTTTTGGATGCTTAGCTAACTCTTCAATCCAAACTAAGTCTTCTTCTTTCATATCAATTGCATCTACTGGGTGCCATCCTATACTTGCATAAACAAATTCATATTGCTCAATAAGCTCCATCGCTCTTGTGATGGTAGGTCTATCAAATCCAACAACTACCATCTTTTCCATCCCAGCATCCATTGCCCGTTCTATAACTTCTTCTAAATCCTCTTGAAACTCATCTGCGTTAATATGTGTATGGGTATCAAATAACATGAAAATCTTCCCTCCATCTTTTGTTAGATATACTTACAATCGCTTATTGCTTATGTTGATTCCTCTTTTTTTCATACTGTAAGAAGAAAAAACATAGAGATGTTTAACCCATTGTTTTCCTCACCTTTTTAAGAAAGGCGATTCCTCTTTAGGAACATCTCCATGTTTTTTCATTGATTTGTTTTTATTTTACTTTTGAACCCAATGGTAAAGCTTCTGCAATTGTCGCAAGAGACAGTTCACCATCATGACTTCCAGCTAAAATCATACCTTGTGAAAGCTCTCCTCTTAATTTAACCGGTTTTAAATTTGTTACACAAATAACTTTTCGTCCAACTAAGTCTTCTGGAGAATAATATTTAGCAATACCAGAAACTACTTGTCGTTTCTCATAACCTAAATCTAATTGTAGCTTCAATAACTTGTCTGCTTTTTTCACTGGTTCTGCTTCAAGAACTTGTGCAACACGTAAGTCCACTTTCATAAAGTCATCTATCGTGATTTCATCTACTTCTGGAACTTCTTGGACTTCTGGTTTCTTCTCTTCTTCCTTTTGAGGTCCCTTCATCTCTTCCTTGATAAATTCCACCTCTTCTTGGATATCTAACCTAGGGAAAATAGGATCTCCCTTCTCAACTATAGTACCTGCAGGTATGACCCCAAAACGTTCTAGGCTATCCCAAGTGTGCAAAGAAACGTCCTGTATATTTAATTGTTTAAAAATCTTGTCAGGAGTTCTTGTTAAGAAAGGTTTTAGTAAAATAGCGATTCTTCTTAAAGATTCCGCTAAATGGTTCATAACAATTGCTAATTCTTCTGTTCTTTCTTCTTTTGCCAACACCCATGGTTGTGTTTCATCAATATATTTATTATTTCTGCTAATTAATTGCCATAATGTTGTTAATACAACAGAGAACTCCATATTATCCATATGCTCTGCATATTTTTCCACTGTTTCTCTATGTGCCGCAACAAGAGATTGTTCAAACGGTCCTTCCGAATTTTTATAAGTAGGTATTTCTCCATTAAAGTACTTATTAATCATCGCCACTGTACGATTTAATAAATTACCTAAATCATTGGCTAAGTCAAAATTCACTCTTTCTACAAATGCTTCAGGAGTAAATACACCATCAGAACCAAACGGAACTTCTCTTAGTAAATAATAACGAAGGGCATCTAAACCATAACGATCAATTAATGTAACAGGATTAACCACATTGCCCTTTGATTTAGACATTTTGCCATCCTTCATAAGGATCCAACCATGTGCAAAAACCTTCTTCGGCAATGGAAGGTCTAATGCCATTAACATAATTGGCCAATAAATTGTATGGAAACGTACAATTTCTTTCCCTACTAAATGGACATTTGCTGGCCAGAACTTCTTATATAATGTCTCATCATCAGAACCATATCCTAGTGCGGTAATATAATTGGAAAGTGCATCAATCCACACATAAACAACATGCTTCGGATCTCCTGGAACTTTAATTCCCCAATCAAATGTAGTTCTTGAAACAGCCAAGTCTTCTAATCCAGGTTTAATAAAGTTATTAATCATCTCATTCTTACGAGATTCTGGTTGAATAAATGCTGGATTTTCCTCATAAAACGCTAATAAACGATCAGCATATTTTCCCATTCTAAAGAAATAAGATTCTTCTTTCACTAATTCAACAGCATGACCACTATCAGGGCTTTTACCTCCAATTACTTTTCCATTTTCATCATGGATAGGATCAACTAGTTGAAGCTCTGTATAATATGTTTCATCAGAAACAGAATACCAGCCTTGATACTCGTCTAAATAAATATCTCCTTGATCCACTAGCTTCTTAAACATTTTTTCCACAATATCTGTATGTCTTTTTTCTGTAGTACGAATAAAATCATCGTAAGAAATATCCAGTTTACCCCATAGTTCTTTAATTCCTGCAACAATTTCATCTACATATTGAATAGGCGTAATTCCTGCTTCTTCTGCTTTTCGTTGGATTTTTTGTCCATGTTCATCCGTTCCGGTTAAATAACGAACTTCATAGCCTCGCATTCTTTTATAACGAGCCATTGCATCTCCAGCAACTGTTGTGTAAGCATGTCCAATATGTAAATTACCACTTGGATAATAAATTGGCGTAGTAATATAAAAAGATTTTTCTTGATCCTTCACTTAGTTCCCTCCTATATATATGTATACATATGTACCTTTAGTAAAATAAAAATAACCGATATTACTATTGTAACCATTCTTCTTTTTTATCGAAACAAAAAAGTATAAGAACATTCGTATAAACCGCATAATCATTGCCATTTTTTCCTTTTATCCCATCAAAATATACCTAAAATTACTAGTTTATGCAACAGACATTTTAAAGCCTGTTGGAAAAGAAATAAAAATGTTGGTTTTTGTCGAAAAAAGAACATAAATAATACTATTAAAATATACTAATTTATCCCACTAACTAGGTAAGTATCTGACTACTTCTCGCAAAAGCCTAATATAACAAGGCTTTTTAAAATACAATAATTTGAAAATAAATAATTGACGTTTATGGGAATGGCTGGTATTATAATGACATACAAAGAAATTTGTCGAAAATTAGCGAAAAAAATATAAATATTCACTTTTTGGGAGGAGAAAATAAATGAAATCTACAGGTATTGTTCGTAAAGTTGATGAATTAGGTCGTGTAGTTATTCCAATCGAATTAAGACGTACATTAGGTATTGCTGAAAAAGATGCTCTAGAAATTTATGTAGATGATGAAAAAATCATCTTAAAAAAATATAAGCCAAACATGACTTGCCAAGTTACTGGAGAAGTTTCAGATGACAACCTTTCTTTAGCTGGCGGTAAATTAATCCTTAGCCGTGAAGGTGCAGAGCAATTAATCCAAGAAATTAAAAGTAACTTTGAAGTTTCTAAATAAGAATAAAATAAGAAATGTGTAGGTACTTTTTCAACTAGTATTTATCCATCCATCTTTTTATTGGATTAGAAGCTCCTTGAAGTAACTAGAACCTATTCATTCTTTTTTATAAACAAAGGGCTGCCTTATTAAAGGTGAACACCATGTTATTTTATGTTCACTTTTATGACGGCAGCTCTTTTCTTATTCAATATGATATTCTTGGTAGACGTCTCTTTTTTGCATTCCTCTATCTAATGCTGTCTTTTTAATTGCTTCTTTTACTGTAATTCCTTCTTTTTGAACATAATGATTCACTTGTTGTACAACGGTCAATTCGTCCCACCAATTATTTTCTTCTTCTTTTTGGAATTCACCCTGCTCAATTACTAAACAAAATTCTCCTCTAATTTCTTCTGATTGCGACCATGCAATTGCTTCCTCTACTGTACCACGAATAAATTCTTCATATAGCTTGGTCAATTCTCTGCATAAAGTGATCTTTCTATTACCAAGTATATCCATTATTAAAGTTAAAGTTTCTTTTAAACGGTGTGGAGATTCATATAAAAGAATCGTACCTGGAATAGTCTTAAGGAAAAGTAATTCTTTTTTCTTCTCCTTTTTTTGTCGATTAAGAAATCCATAAAAATAAAAGGGATGTGTCGGAAGACCTGAAGCAATAAGTGCTGTTAATGCCGCATTGGCTCCTGGAAGTGGAATAACTGGAATTTCTTGAGCAATCGCATCTATAACTAGTTCATATCCTGGATCTGCAATAGTTGGCATCCCTGCATCACTTACTAAGGCAATAACTTTTTCTTCTTTTAAAGCTTGTATTAGCTTCTGGCCACTCGTCTCTTTATTATGCTCATGATAACTAACCACAGGTGTAGTGATTTCAAAATAGTTACAAAGCTTTTTTGTATTACGTGTATCTTCGGCAGCAATAACATCTGCCTCTTTCAGAATCCTGATTGCACGAAAACTCATATCTTCTAAATTCCCAATAGGAGTAGGGACTAGATACAGAGATCCTCTTTTTTCTTTATAGCTTTTTTGTTGCTTCATTTCCTTCACCAAGCTCCTTCTTTAGAAACTGCTCTTTTTTCTTTCTCCCTAATTGTTTAAAGGCATACTCTTGTTGCATGGCTTCCTGTTTTGTTTGGAATTCCTCCTGATAAATAATCGCTACTGGCAAACGCCCTCTAGTATATTTTGCCCCTTTTCCGGCATTATGTGTATTCAAACGCTTTTGAAGATCATTTGTATAGCCTGCATAATAGCTTCCATCATTACAAATTAGTACATAGAAATAATGCTTCTTACTTTCCATATAAAATTTTACTCATTTCCTCTGTATAATTGTTGCCATCTTTATAAACAAATAACGGAGGTAAAACTTTTAAGTCCGGTTTGCCATCTTTTATCGCTTCGACTAGCAAAATATTCGCTTCCTTCCCTGCTTTTGGATAAACGAATCGTATACGCTTTGGCTCCAATCGATTTGCTCGCATTAATGTAATGATATCTAATAATCTTCCTGGTCTATGGACAAAAGCCACTTTTCCACCTTGTTTAACTAATTGGCTAGCTACACTAATGGAGTCCTCCAACGTACAGAGGAGTTCATGCCTCGCAATAGCAAGATGCTCATTTATATTAATCTCTTCTATAGAATTAGTCTTCTTAAAGTAAGGGGGATTACACGTAACTGCATCATACTTCTCCGATCCAAGGAAGCTAGGGGCATTCTTAATATCACCATGAATCATTTTAATTTTCTCTTCTAACTGATTATACTGTATACTTCGATTCGCCATATCATATAATCGTTCCTGTATCTCGACTCCTATGATTTCTCCCTGTGTACGAAGTGATAAAAAAAGTGGAATAACCCCATTGCCACTACATAAATCGACTATCTTCCCTTTTTTTAAGGGAATACCTACAAAATCAGCTAATAATACTGCATCTAACGAGAATGAAAATACGGATGGACTTTGGATAATCCTTAAACGTTCATCCAATAAATAATCTAATCTTTCATCTCCAATTAATGGTACCACTACCTTTAACCTCCATTTATTTATTACCTACATAGAAAAAGAGATGTCTCAAGAAGAAAGAGTCATCCCATCCAATACAATTGGTTGTATTGCTTATTTTCACTGGGATTATTTTCTTTGAGACATCCTTATTTTTTATTAAGAAACGACAAACAAAATAGACAATCACCATCTTTTCGGGGACTCCCAAAATGAAGATTACAAATATGGAAACCTTCTTGATACAATCTTGCGAGGTTATCATATCCTTCCCCTATATCAATGTTTTTTTCCTCTATCATCTTACTTTGTTTTGCGTTTCTTTTTTTCTGATTATCCTGTCTTGATTCTTTCTCTCTTGGTATATCCTCTAAATGCTTCCTTAGATTCTCATTTTCTAGCTTCAACCTATTATTTTCTTCAATAAGTTCAGCTACATGCTGTTTAAGATCACCTAATTGCTTATATAAATTACCAATTTGACTTTCCATATTTATTACTGATTCAAAAACTTCTTTTTTATCCACTCTTCCACCTCATTAATCTGTGGATTGAACTGAAACAGCATCTTCTTGCAGTATTTCATCTAATGTATATTCAAGCACTCGTTCTTGTTCAGAAATTTCCACTTGGAGTACACGTTCTAAAATATTTAAACCAACAACTTTTCCCTTTCCATCCGGTGTATTAATCCAGTCACCTAAGTCAGGTAAAAGTTCTTTTGCAGCTTCATAATCATCATTTTCATATTTTAAACAACACATTAATCGTCCACATAATCCAGAAATTTTTGTTGGATTTAAGGAAAGGTTTTGATCTTTTGCCATCTTAATAGATACTGGTTCAAAATCCCCTAAGAAAGTTGAACAGCAAAGCATCCTTCCACAAGGACCAATGCCACCTAACATTTTCGCCTCATCTCTAACCCCAATCTGACGAAGCTCAATTCTAGTTCTAAAAATGGATGCTAAATCTTTTACTAATTCCCTAAAATCTACTCGACCATCTGCGGTAAAATAAAAAATGATTTTATTACGGTCAAATGTATATTCTACATCAACCAATTTCATCTCTAATTCATGTAGCGTCACTTTCTCACAGCAAACATCATATGCTTCTTTGGCTGCGAATTTATTTTCCTCTACAATCATTTGATCTTTCTGATCCGCAATTCTTAATACTTTCTTTAAAGGTAAAACAACGTCATTTTCATCTACTTTTTTCGGGCCAATTACTACTCTCCCGAATTCTACACCCCGAACAGTTTCAACGATGACAAAGTCTCCCTTTTGGATAATTAATTCATTTGGATCAAAATAATATATTTTTCCAGCTTTTTTAAAGCGGATTCCTACGACATCATACAACTGAAGATCCCTCCTGCAGCTTTAGCACCAGCTGCTCCATCAATAACTGTGGATTCATATTCCCTTGCAGCTTTCGCTTTGCTTCAAAAATAGCTGTCATTTGTTCCGTTAAGCGCCTATTAGAAGTTCTTAAGGCATATGCCTCTAGACGTTCTTTCTCGCCAACGTATACAATCTGATCGTGCTTGCCAAGCTGTATATATAATAAATCTTTATATAGTAGCAATAATAAATCGAGCCCTCTATCAAACTGATCTTTTTCTTTAAAATGTGAAAACCAGTCTCTTTGAAGAGCCACTAATGCTTCTAATGGGGTTCTATTCAGAACCTCATATAATTTTACCACTATTTTTTGTGCTTGTACAAACCATTCATCTGTACTTAGAGTCAATGCTTCTTCAAAACTATTGGTAATCTGCGCAAGCAAAGGGGCTTCATTTGGTTTAATTCCATTTCTTACTAGTTCTTTTGCCATTTCATTTGGGGATAATGGTTTAAAGGAAAGTGTTTGGCATCGAGATAAAATAGTCGGCAATATTTGCTGAATTTGTTCCGTTAATAGAATGGCAGTTGTTTCTGCATTAGGTTCTTCCAAAAATTTCAACAAACTATTAGCTGCATTGGTGGTCATTTTATCTGCGTGAACAAGAATGTAAACCTTTTGATTTGACTCCACCCCAGTTTTTGAAAATTCTTCTTGCAGGCTTTGTATCTGATGTTTTTTTATTGATAATCCATCTGGTTCAAGCAAGTGAACGTCTGGATGATTTCCATTATTTATCCTCTTGCAATTAGAACATGTTTCACATGGAACATATCCTTTTATACTATTTTCACATAAAATACTCTTTGTGAGAACAAGACTTATTTCCCTTTTCCCCGTACCTTTCATTCCCTCAAAAAGGTAAGCATGTGCTAGTCGTTCTTTTTTTAAGCTGTTTTTCAGCATCTTTAAAACAATGGGCTGTGTCTGTTCAAGCTGTTCCCATGTTCTTGTCAAGACAATCACTCCATTACGTATATATATTAATCAGCAAACCTTTGATTTCACCAATTTTATCCAAAATATTTAAACTGTTTTTCTCTTTTGCTATTACTTCTTCTGTCAGTTCAACTAATTTATCATCTATGACATGTATAATACTTAAATCTCTACCCTGACCAAACTGATCCCAAGAATTATCTTTTTTCACTTCCATCCCATATTCAACAGCTTCCTTTACAAACTGTTTTACAAGGGATTTATACTTAGTCAAATCCTTTAGATTTTGAGATCTCCCCAACCTGTTACCAATATCATCAATGTTTTTCATTAATGTCTGAAGCTGTTCGATCTTCAATTTCTCGTTTTGTTGTTGGACATATCCTTGAAATTTCGAACCACCTAGACTACCTTTTGTTTCTATTTTAGTCCCTTCAGGCTTAATTCGAATGTCTTTATTTATCTTCATATTCTTCCTCCTGAAGAACGTTCTACTTCTTACTGGATAGCATAGACTACCATTATCCATTAAGCATGAAAGTACATCGGCAACTCGAAGCTAACCGATGTATGATTTAAAATTGCTTAAATTGCTCAACAGGTAATACAAAAACAGTTGCTCCTCCCACTTCCACTTCCACTGGATAAGGAACGTAAGAGTCTGCATTCCCTCCCATGGGCGAAACAGGAGCTACTAATTGATCTCTTGATTGACAATTATCTTTAATAATTTGCAAAGCCTTTTCCACACGTATATCTTCCGTTCCTATCATAAAGGTGGTATTTCCAGATTTCAAAAATCCGCCCGTACTCGCAAGCTTTGTCGCTCTAAAATTATTTTCAACAAGTGCATTAAGCAATTTATTGCTATCTTTATCTTGAATGACTGTTAGAATTAATTTCATTTTTATCCCGCCCCTTATTATAGTTTCCGAATGATTTTATAACTTGTTCCTATTATAGCAATAAATGCAAAAACAAACAGCTGAAAGGAAAAATAATTCCTCAGGCGCATTGTCAGCACTCATTCTTTAGAAGTAATAGATTTACATGAATATTTTGTTTAAAGGTACCCATACTATTTCAGAAATTGATTAATAATCTCTACCGTATCTTGAAATACCTGCTCTAAAGGCTTAGATGCATCCACTTTAACAATTCTTTCTGGAAATTTCTCTATCACCTTATAATAGCCCTCTTGGACCAATTCATGAAATTCTATTTTTTCTAAGTCTAGACGATTGATCTCCCTATCACTAGTAGTGTTAATTCTCGCTAAACCAACTCGTGGGTCAAGATCAAAATAAATCGTTAGCTCCGGCATCACATCTCCAATAGCAAATTGATTAATCTCCCAAATTTCATCCATGTCAATTCCTCTAGCAAACCCCTGATATGCCAAAGAGCTATCAATAAAACGATCACATAGAATAATTGCTCCACTGTTTAAAGCTGGTATTACTTTCTCTACTAAATGCTGTCTTCTTGCAGCTGCATAAAGTAAAGCTTCTGTTCTAGCATCCATTTCAGTATGCTTGGGATCTAATATAATACTTCTAATTTTTTCAGAAATAGGGATTCCACCTGGTTCTCGCGTCTTAATAATCTGCTTCTCTTGCTCCTGGTAATAGTTTAACAACATATCAATAATCGTTGTTTTCCCTGCTCCCTCTGGTCCTTCTAATGTAATAAAGAGCCCTTTTGTCACCGTATTGTCCTCCTAAAGCTGTCATTTCTCGAAAATTGTAATTTTATTTTCATAAATAGATGGGCTTCCTTGGAATCTCGCTCCATCTTTTAATAAGTTCTTTATTTGATTGATATGATACATCGTTATTTCCTCACCAGGCATTAGAATAGGGATTCCTGGTGGATACGGAATAATTGTTTCTGCACAAATAGCATGATGGGCATCATTTAATGATATTTCTCTTTTATTTCGTAAAGCTTGCTCTGTTTCACCAAGTTTTAATTCTACTATATCCTGCCCTTTTTTTATAGATGCTGACACTTTTCTTTCATAGGGAATCTCAGATAGGTTCTCAGACAATGCCTTTCTTACTTTAGTAATAATCTCATTAAGAGGAAATGCTATTTCTTTTTTTAGCAATGGAAAAACAAATAGTACATTATTAGAATCAGCTAATTCTGTATAAATCCCCTCTTTTTCTAATTGTTTTTGAAGAATAAAACCAGTTTTATCTACTGTCGATTGAATAGTAATTTTTAAGGGATCCCCTATATAAGGATAACCTAACACTTTTAGCTGTGAAACCTTTGCTAGCTCACTACGAAACAGACTAATAGTATTTTGCAGGTAATCCCAATCCTCCTCACTGTATGTTGCTAAATAGTGTCTAGCCTTATCTAAGGAAGCCATGATTAAGTAAGAGGGGCTACTGGACTGCAATATCTCCAGATAATATTTTACTTCATGCTCCTCTATAAAATCAGTATTATAGTGTAAGTATGCTCCCATGGTTAAGGCAGGAAGTGTTTTATGTGCGGACTGAACAACTAGATCAGCCCCCAATTGAACAGCTGATGGTGGATATTTATCATTTCCTATAAAATGAGCACCATGGGCTTCATCAACTAAAACACAAATTCCGTTAGCATGGGCTAATTGAATGATTTCTTCTAAATTTCCAATCATACCATAATAATTAGGAGACGTTAGGATAAGTGTTTTCACTTCAGGAAATTGAGCAATCGCTTGCTTTACGGTTCTTTCTGAAAGGACTGTTTCCACCTTCCATTCTTCCTCATAATCGGGACTTAGAAAAATCGGTTTTGCTTTAGCAAGCTTTATTCCATTCATTACTGATTTATGACTATTCCTTTGAACAAATACTTTATCTCCTTCTTTTAAAGAGGCAAGTATCATAGCTAAATTCCCAACAGTACTTCCATTTACAAGAAAATAGCTTTTTTTCACTCCATAAAGATCTGTTAATAGTTTCTCTGCATCACCAATAACGCCCATAGGAGCATGTAAATCATCTAGGTCATTAAGCTCCGTAACATCAAATTTCCATAATTGTCTTCTCCATTCCTCGTCATTATAAGAAATCAATTCTCCATTCTTATGGCCTGGCACATGAAAAGATATATTATTTTCCGACTGAAACTGTAAGAGTTTAGAATATAATGGTGTTTTTTCTTGCAATAGTACTCCTCTTTTCTTTTTTCTCTCTATTTATAGTATCACTTTTTTGACTATCTTATCATTGCCTAGCTTTAAACTTGCTAGAACGAAGTAAATAAGTGATTGATAGACTTTGAGAGTCAATGTATAAATGATTACTAAAATGGTTAAAATAGTTTCTATGGAGGTGGAGAAAAAATGGGGAAATATCATACCCAATCAATTAAAGGGGAAAAATGTCTTATATGTGAAAATAATAAATTAGAAGGAATTCATCTCTTTCAATCTTTTATATGTATGGACTGCGAGAGAGAAATCGTCAACACCAAAACAAGTGATCCAAAATATCAATTTTTTGTTTATCAAATGGGAAAAGCACGGATTTTACAAGAAAGACGCCAAGCCTAATCTTTGGATGAATAATCTATCTAATAATTAGTAAACTATAAAAAAACAAGCATCCACCAAAGTAGATGCTTGTTTTATTCGTGC
>NZ_JVDT01000262.1 GCF_001076885.1 Bacillus sp. 522_BSPC | reverse complement strand
CTCTTACTTGCGATTTCGGCACTCTTACTTGCGACTTCCACTCTCTTACTTGCGAATTCGGCACTCTTACTTGCGACTTCCACTCTTTTACTTGCGGCTTTCATACTTGCTTGCGACTTTAGCACTTTTGCTTGCGACTTTCACTCTTTTACTTGCGGCTTTGGCACTTTTACTTGCGACTTTGGCACTCTTTCTTGCGACTTCCACTCTTTTACTTGCGACTTTGGCACTCTTGCTTGCGACTTCCACTCTTTTACTTGCGACTTCCACTCTTTTACTTGCGACTTTGGCACTCTTTCTTAAAACTTCCACTCTCTTCCTTACACCTCTCACCACTCTTTCTTAAAACTTCCCCACTCACCGCGAAACCCCAAGCTGCTTTCTCACCTCTTCCAAAGTTGGCAAGGTTCTGGCGCGCGCTTTTTCTGCTCCTTTTGCAAGAATGGCATCTATTTGCTCCGGGTTTGCCATTAATTCATTATATTTTTTGCGGGGTTCTTCTAAAAAGCGATTCATGACATAAAACAATTCCTTTTTGACTTCTCCCCATCCGACGCCATTTTCGTATCTTTTACGCATCTCTTCTGTTTCTTCCACGCTTGCAAACTCTTTATACAAAGTAAACAGAATAGACGTTTCTGTTTCTTTTGGCGCTTCTGGAGGCAAGGAATCTGTCTTGATTTTATTGATAAGCTTCTGCAATTTTGTTGGCTCTTCAAAAAGCGGGATCGTATTATGATAGCTTTTGCTCATTTTTCGGCCATCTAACCCTGGTAAGATGCTCGTGTCATCATCCACAATATATTCTGGCAATACAAAGGTTTCGCCGTATTGATGATTAAAGCTTTCGGCAATATCTCGTGCAATTTCCACATGCTGAATTTGGTCTTTGCCGACAGGCACCATATTTGCCTGGAATGCAAGAATATCAGCAGCCATTAAAATTGGGTACGTAAACAGCCCCATGTTTACACCATCATCTATATCTTTTCCTGCTAGTTTATTACTGTCGACAATTCCTTTATAAGCATGGGCCCGGTTCATCAGCCCTTTTGGAGTAAAACAAGCTAAAATCCAGTTCAACTCAAAGATTTCGGGAACATTGGATTGGCGATAAAAAATCACTTTTTTCGGATCTAATCCAAGCGCTAACCATGTTGCCGCAACTCCATATGTCAATGTTCGAAATGTTTCTCGATCATGAATTTTCGTTAATCCATGATAATCTGCGATAAAATAAGCCGCCTGATCCTCGTCATTTTCCGCTAGCTTTAAAGCTGGCTTAATGGCACCTATATAATTACCTAAATGAATCTGGCCCGTTGGCTTAATTCCAGTTAAGACGATGTTTTTCATTTTCTGATCCTCCTCTTATATTTTTAAAGCAACACAAAAAGGGCTACCCATCCTGTAAATAAGGACGAGTAACCCGTGGTGCCACCTTTATTCGTTTATAAAAATAAACGCACTTATCCGTACAGAAACAAAGCCGTTTCTTATACTTTGTCTTTTTTAACGGTAAGACATTCCGCGCAGCCTACTATTTGTTCAGCTTTGTAGCTCCGAAGCCCATTCAGCAATCAATCCGTACTGATTCGCACCAACCATCAGCTCTCTTTACACATTTCCATTGCTTACTCTTCTTCCTCATCGCTCTTTTATATTAGCTATATAGTAAATTATATGGGAAAAAAGGTCAAGAGTATTTCACTCTTGTTAAATGATTTTATGGATTGCCAATTCCAGATGGCACGAAGCGGAGCCAATGGCTTAAAAACGTACAAAAAATCACTTTTTTTTACTTGATATGGGAACAAAATTTTTTCAAAGGAATATAAAATTGCCTCTTGAATTTCCGAATTGTATCTGTTAGTATCTTTATAAAGTTAGTACTAACTTGATAAATTTGTTTATAATGTCTTTATATATATGCTTTGATTGGAATCAGTAGTGCCTATTTCCCTGTTATTAGAGAGTCAATGGTTGGTGTAAATTGACACAAAAATAGACGCGAATTACCTCCAGGAGCATTCTTTGTGAAAGAATTTTATTCCATTAGCGAAGAACGGATGAGCCGTTACCCATAATGAGTGGAGGAATAGTCAATATTCTTCAATTAGGGTGGTACCACGTGCATAAAAGCAACCACGTCCCTTTTTTTAGGGGCGTGTTTTTTTGTTTTTTTATCATTAATTTAACGAAAGGAGTAAGAAAGATGAGTCCATTTATTGAACAGTTAACAGTTGACCAGAAAAAAGAAATGCAGAGGCAACTAGATGTCTATCGTCAAGGCGTGCAAGATATTATTCCGACGGAAGAACTAGCAGAAAAAATCGCAAAGTCACTTGTGACAAATACCCCGTTAAAAGTAAAGCTCGGCCTTGATCCATCTGCTCCAGATGTTCATCTCGGCCATACAGTTGTACTGAATAAACTGCGCCAATTCCAAGAAAACGGGCATACGATTCAATTAATCATCGGTGATTTCACCGGCAAAATTGGTGATCCAACTGGAAAATCTTCTGCTAGAAAACAGCTAACAGATGAAGAAGTGAAGGAGAATGCGAAAACGTATTTTGAACAATTTGGCAAAGTATTGGACATGGAAAAGGTCGAACTTCATTATAACTCTAAATGGCTCTCTTCCCTTTCCTTCGAAGATGTCATTGGACTGGCCGGAAAAATAACAGTTGCTCGTTTACTAGAACGAGATGATTTTGAAGAGCGGTTAGCATATGGAAAATCGATTTCCTTGCATGAATTTTTTTACCCGTTAATGCAAGGATATGATTCAGTGATGTTAGAGGCAGATATTGAGCTTGGCGGAACTGATCAGCATTTTAATATTCTTATGGGACGCCACTACCAAGAGAAGTTTGGGAAAGAAAAGCAGATTGCGATATTAATGCCCCTTCTAGAAGGGTTAGATGGTGTTGAAAAAATGTCGAAATCGAAGAAAAACTATATCGGCATCGATGAAAGCCCATCTGAAATGTATGGAAAATCAATGTCTATCCCTGATCCATTAATGAGCAAATACTTTGAGCTTATTACAGATATTGAGCTTGCTGAAATAACGCAAATCAAGAAGGATTTACATGCTGGTTCTCTTCATCCTAGAGACGCTAAAATGCTGTTGGCAAGAACGATTGTCCGGATGTACCATGGAGAAGAAGCCGCCGAAAAAGCAGAGCAGCAATTCATCACTATTTTTCAAAAAGGCTCCTTACCAGATGACATTCCGACCATCCATTGGACTGGAAAAAATCCTGAATCGCTCATCCAGCTTCTAGTTGACTTAAATCTATTAACTTCCAAAAGTGAAGCAAAGAGGATGATTCAAAATGGAGGAGTTCGGATTAATGGAGAAAAGGTTGAGGATACGGAACTTGAGGTCACAATCCCTAATGAAATAATTATCCAAGTTGGAAAAAGAAAATTTGTAAAGTTGCTTGGATAATATACAGGAAATGGGCTAGCAACTAGCCCATTTCCACTAATTACGAGCTTACTGTTTCGCCCCCATTTACATGGAGGACTTGCCCTGTTACAAAACGAGAATCATCGGAAGCTAAGTAGACAAACGTTGGAGCTAATTCAAATGGCTGTGCTGCTCTTTGCATTGGGTTATCAGTACCGAAAACGGCAACTTGGTCAGAAGAAAAGCTAGCTGGAATTAACGGTGTCCAAATTCGTCCTGGTGCTACTGCATTTACTCGTATTCCATCTTTAATAACGCTTCTCGCAAGGGCACGAGTGAAACCGACATTTGCTGCTTTTGTAGCAACATAATCAATTAACAGTGGTTCCCCTGCATATGCAACAACAGAAGCCGTATTAATAATGCTGCTTCCCGGCTTTAAATGAGGAAGTGCTGCTCTTGTTGTATAAAAGTGGGAGTAAATATTAACCTTGAATGTATTATCAAATTGTTCATCTGTGATATCCGTTAATTTCGCCTGTTGAAATTGAATACCGACATGGTTACAAAGAATATCCAACTTTCCAAACGTTCTTACCGTTTTCTCCACAATGTCAATGCATTGCTTCTTTTTCCGTAAATCTCCTGGCAATAAGAGACATTGCTGCCCTAATTCTTCGATTCTTCTTTTCGTACGATTTGCATCCTCGTGCTCATCTAAATAAGCAATCGCCACATCTGCCCCTTCTTTTGCAAAGGCAATCGCAGCAGCTGCACCAATTCCACTGTCTCCCCCTGTAATTAACGCCACTTTCCCTTTTAGCTTTCCACTTCCTATGTAGTGGTCATTTTCGATAATCGGTTTGGGAACCATATAGCTTTCTAACCCTGGCTGACGGAGCTGTCTATTCTCAGGAAAATTAATCGGAATTTCTTCATACTTTGTTACTTTTCCGTAATTCGGATAGAGCGGATATGGATTGGTTTGCTTATTTGCTTCAAAAAGTTCTTGGATTTCGGTAAGCTGGATATGCTTTTCCGATTGATGATTTCGTTTTTCTAATAATTCATAATATGCTTCCGGAACTTGATACATCGAATCTCTCGGATCATTCACATAAAAGGACATACAGACCCCTCCATTTATTAGTAGTAAATTATCCTATGTTACGCTGCTATTTTGGTGCCTAATTATTTACTATGCAAAAAAGGGAAAAGCTCTCTTTTTAGGAAGTCTGAATACGTTAAAGGAAGGAGGGGTATTGAATGAGATATGAATTTAATCCAAAACTAAAATTATTGCTCATGAAACAATCAAAAGATACGGTTAACATGACGTATATCAATCATAAATGGCCGATGCCAAAAACAACGATGAGACCACCTTATTATAAAAAGCCGATTTATGAAATGCATTTTCCGAAGCTTTGAAGGTATCCAAACTTACTAATCAACCATTCTCCAATAAAAAAGATTGGGAATAATTTTTTATTGGAGAATGTTCGTTGACTGGAGTCTCTTGAAATGCAATCAAAACTTTTCATTCTATCTCAGATATTATCTTCTTTAATAAATCTACTGGTAAATCATAGCTTAAACGGCCATTAAGGGTATTATGTAATTCAATTGTCACCCCACTCGCTTCCTCTTTACTCTTTTTTATTCTTAAGACCATTCTAGGATCCTTATAAACTTCTACAGCATCTAATTTTTGATTGATTGTATGTTCCCCATATTTTTTCTCCAAGTCAGAAAACCTCCTCTTTTACTTCACTTATTTTGCGTTTAAAAGCAGCCCTCGTTTGCCCCCAAAAAATAAGCACAATGCCGATAACTTGGAAAATATCCGGACGATACGCTGTTAATACAATGTCCATAAAAATCGCAACTGCTGGATCGATAAACACGAGAACAGCAATAGATCCAGAAGATAGTTTCGGCAAGCTGCTGAAAAATAAATAATACACGAAGCCAGTATGGATAATTCCTGTTAATAAAATATAAAACCAGTTTTCCCCTGTTAGATGAAGAAAATAATCCCATTTTACAAAGGGAAGGAGCATAATGATGCCGACACTTGTTTGAATAATGGTTGTTATAACGGGGTTTAGCTTAGCAATTTTCTTCCCTGTCAATGTCGTTAACGCATAGAATAGCGCAGCCCCAAAAGCCCATGGCAATCCAGCAGACATCAGCTCATCAATAGACAGATAATCCTGCATTCCCCCGACCAATAACGTTCCGATAAAGCAAATAATAACCGTTAGCATTAATTTAAACGTAATCCTTTCTCGATAAAGAAAGCTTCCTAATAAAACGACAAGTACTGGTGCCAAATGATAAATCGAAACGGCAACTGTTACAGACATATGTTCAAAGGAACGGAAGAAAAATACCCAGTTCACGACAAGAAATACGCCACAAAGCACACTATAGCCAATCTCCTTTTTCTCTATCTCTTCCTTTTTTCTCTTTGAAAAAAGATAGACAATACTTAGCACCACACATGCACAAATACACCGAATAAAAACCAATTCAATAGATGGCAAATTCGCTTTCGCGGAAAAATAGCCAATCGAACCAAATATCGCCATCGATAATGCAAATTTCACTGTTGCGTTCATACTCTTCCCCCACTGCTGTTTTCACACTGCTAGTATTTTTTGCTTATTACTCTATCATATAGAAAAGTGTAGTGTTAATAAATACGATAGCACGCTCTTTTTCCCTTATTTAGTAAATTCTATTAAAAAGTAACAACAGTGATATGATCCTAAATCCTGATTTATTGTCCAACCCTCGCAACTCTCTAAAAACAAAGTAAGTATCCGCCGGTAGAACCGGCGGTTTTAATTTCGCCCT
>NZ_JVDT01000261.1 GCF_001076885.1 Bacillus sp. 522_BSPC | reverse complement strand
GAAAAGTATACGATGTATACACACTCCCCTGATCGGAGTGTATAATAACTCCTTCTGGCTGATTGCGTTTATCCAAAGCATCCTGCAGTGTATCAATTACTAATGTCGTTTGTTGATGATTATAAATCTTATAAGCTACGATTTCATTATTATACAAATCCATAATCGTAGACAGATATAATGTTTCGCTGCCATACTGGATATACGTAATGTCCGTTACCCACTTCTCATTTGGTTTACTTGCACTAAAATCACGATTAAGAATATTAGGTACAATGACTTCACTTTCTCCCTGCGATTTCCACTTGCGTTTTGGTTTCACCTTACACTGCAAATGATGCTTCTGCATAATGTTTTGAACTGTGTTCCTATTAAGATGAATATGATGTTCTCGCTTTAGAATAGCTCTAATTTTCCTATGACCATTTCTATATTTAGTAGCCTTACAGATTTCAATAATTAACTCTTCATGTTCATTCCGATATTCACCAAACCCTTTAGTCCAACGATAATAGCTAGCACGTGGAATCCCTAAAACTTTTAAAATGGAAGTAACGGTATATTTTTCACGAAATTGTTCAACCAATTGTACTACTAGCCCTTTATCGACTCCTTTCTCATCGCCATATACTTTTTTAGAATTTCATTCTCCATTTTTAGGTGAGTTAGTTGATTACTTATTCGCTCGTCCTTACTTAAAGAATCGGGCCCATGCCCAAATGTATATTGTTTACCAATTGGCTGATCAAACCGATACATTTCTCCATTTTTGTACCATCTCATCCAAGTTTCAATTTGAGTTTTATTTTTGATTTTGTATTTGTTCATAATTTCCCGTGTTGTTAATTTTCCTTCAAGCTTATCTCTTACTACCGCCCATTTAATCTCTTTTGTATATACAGTTTTTTTGCCCACGCAAAAACACCTCCGAATAATGTCACAATACTTATCTCAAGTATTGCCATTTTGGAGGTGTTTTATATTGTCTCACTATTTTAGGTTAGTCCAGATCTATGTCCTTATCTCATTTCTTACTTTTTTAGATTCATAATATGTTTACTTAAATATTCCTCTATCTGCATGTATCTCAATATTGGTGATTGCAATGCTTTTGTTTCTTTTTTTGCATATTCCCGCAATTCTTTTAAACAATCTTGGTATGTTTCATTTATAATAAGTTCAAGATTTATCCCGTACTTATCATAAATCATACCTTTTACAATACTTAGTTGATATATTTGACTATTGTCCCGTGTTGTTTTATTATCTTTAACAATTGGTGACCATAACATATAATGTTTTTGATAGTTTGGAAGATACTTTTCGGCATAATCTATGTCTTTACTAAATTTATCAAATAATTTCTGTATATTATTATTCTTATAATCTCTTCCTACATATAGTAACCCTGTAGTTAAATGGGTTGTGGATTCACAAATATACGCTTCATTTATTTTTAAATTAATGCCTACCACATCAATTTCACCTTGAACATCTTTTGTATAAAGATTTTTTTGAACAAAATCACAATCTTTTATGTATTCCAAATATGACGCAACGATTTCTTCCCCTATATTCATAGATACCCCCGTAATACTCTTTTATTCTAAACGATACAAAAATTTTCTACGCCGCATGTGGAAGATATCTATAGAAAATCAATACTTTTAATCTCCAAAACAATATTCGTATTTCTTATTGATCTTCTCGGCAATAATCTTTAAGAATGATTCTACTGTCATATGCTCTACATCCCTTGTATACCATGCTAGTTTTGCACCTTTATGTTGACCATCATAGCTCACTTCTATTGGCCAAAATGTATTTGTTGCATATGTATAATCGAAATGAATATAGAGTTCCTTTCCTTTTGGGCATTCTAGAATAACCTTATATACTGGATTTTTTCCTTCTGTATTAAATTTTACCTTTTTGATTTTTGCTAGCATATTGACCACCCTTTCTGTTAATATTAATCACCATCGATGTATTTTCCGCAAATTCAGATGGATGGATAAATTAACCTAGTCATATTATACCATTATCATTATTAGAAATTGTTGAAGCAAGCTCTGATTTGCTCATAATAGAAAAAGGACAAGGTATCCCCTGCCCAACATACGCTTATACTTTTCCGTTTAACCTCTACTCATTTTTTCCTTAGTCTTTTCAAAAAAAGTATTCACCCGCTTCCCAATAGCCTCCTCTGAAATGGTCAAAAGCTTACCATCACCGACAATCTGCTTCCCTTTCACATACACATCCTTGATAGCATTTGGCTGCATCGAATAGACAATATTTGCAATTAAATTAGTTTTTGGTAATAATGACAAATCATTCGTATCAATCGCCACAAAATCAGCTTGCATTCCCTGTTCTAATTTTCCGATTGGTAAACGCAGGATTTCTCCAGCATTTTTTGTGCCCATATCAAATACTTGCTGGGCATTTACAATCGTTCCATCCAATCTATCAACCTTTTGCAAAATCGAGCACATTCTCATTTCCTCAAAAACAGAAATGCGATTATTGCTACATGCACCATCTGATCCCAATGTAATGTTCACACCTGCCTTCACCAAATCAGGAATCTTTGTAATTCCATCAGCTAGAAACATATTGCTAGATGGACAATAAGCAAGAGAGGTGTTTCTAGAACCAAGGAGGTCTATTTCAGCTTGTTCTAGCCAAACCAAATGAATCGCGATCATTCGCTCATCCACTACTCCTAATGAATCTAAGTAATGGACTGGTCTAAGCCCATATTTCGCTAGCGTCTCTTCCACCTCAAAGGGTTCTTCTGCTACATGAATATGGAACGGTGTGTCAATCTCACAAGCAAGACGATGCCCGGCTTTAATCATTTCCGGAGATGCGGCATGTGGACTATGCGGCGCTGGTTGGATATGGATCATCGAATTGCCTTGATATTTCTTCGCAAGCGCATAGGTTCTGGAAACAGCATCATCAATTGTCTCGATATACGCTTTTGGAGCACCGTCCCAATCATACATTGTTCGTGCTAACACAAGTCTGATCCCAACATCCTTCGCAGCCTGGATAACTGCTTCATCATAGGCTATCCCATTGTTATGCACATAGAAAAAGTCACTGACCGTTGTTACCCCATAGCGGAGCATTTCTCCAAAAGCAAACAAAGCACCAGTGTAAATCGCCTCTTCATCTAAGTAAGGCGTATATTTATATAATGCCTCATCTCGCCATTCCAAAAATGGTCGATCGACCGCAATCCCTCTCAGTAAACTTTGAAACGAATGATTATGCGAATTAACAGTGCCTGGAATAATCGTTTTTCCTTCTAATGAATGAACCATAGCCCCTTTATACTTTCCCTTTAACTGCCCAGTCGGACCTATTTCCTTAATCACTCCATCTTCCACATATAAGCTATATTGTTCTTTAAATGTTCCGTTCGTATAAACACTATCCCCTATAAATAAATTCCCCACCGATTTACCTCCTTAAAGACTATTATCCAATGCCAAAATAGAATGCAGTAAAACATTGCCGACTTTTTCTATGTCCTCCATCCTGCTCTCCTCTTCAGGACAATGACTTTTCCCAGCTAAACTCGGAACAAATAACATACAAGCTTCGGTGATTGATGCCATATGGGCAGCATCATGGCCTGCCATGCTCCCTAATCGGTAAGACGGAAAGCCAAGATTAACCGCCTGCTCCTCACAGCATGCCATTAACTTTTCACCCATCGGTACAGGCGATTGATCAAGCTTTACTAAACGCTTTATCTCCACCTTTCTATGTCTATGAATAATTTGCACCTTCTCTTCCCATTTTCCTAATACATCCTGAATTTTCTCCCTCGTTTGCCCTCTAATTTCTAAAGAGAAGGTTACTTCGCCTGGTATAATATTCGTTGCATTTGGCTGTACGAAAACCTGGCCAATTGTCCCAACAACCTCTTCATCAGGGTAGTTTCGTAAAATATCTTCTAGGGCAAGCGCCATGCTTGCTGCTGCTAAAAATGCATCCACTCTATCCTTCATTAGTGTTGTCCCTGCATGATTCGCATCCCCTCTAACCGTTACTTCTTCACGGTAAATCCCAGTAATACCCGTTACAATTCCAACTGGGATATCACGTTGCAGCAACCTTTTCCCTTGTTCAATATGAACCTCCAAATAAGCGGCAAATTCACGAGGGCTTCTTACTGCATTTGCAAAATTATTTGGATTTCCCCCTGCATCTTGTAAAGCCTCTGTTAATAATCTTCCGTCTGTATCTGCTACACCTATAATATCTTCAGCTGTTAATTTTCCAGTTATCGCTCTACTGCCAAAAGTGGAGAAACCAAATGGGTTAGGCTCCTCTGCGCTGAATGAAACTAGCTCTAATGGATGCATTGTTTTTACGTTATTTTCTTCTAACACACGCATCACTTCCAATGCGAGAATCACTCCAAGCGCTCCATCATAGATGCCGCCATTTGGAACTGAATCAATATGAGAACCAAATGTAAGAACAGGTAATTCTGGATTAGTCCCTTCTTTTCTCCCCCAAATATTTGCTGCTTCATCTACATGGACAGCTAGATTCAAGGAATGAAGCTCCTGCTTTAACCAATTTCTCGCTTCCATTTCAGCGGGAGTAAATGTCGTCCGATCCATCCCTCCATTTGCATTACGACCAATCTCCCCTAAAGCAAACAGCTTCTGTTCTATTCTTTGTTTATTTACATTAAGCATTTTCCCCCTCGCTCCCTCTCGTAATTCTTTCAATCTATGATTAACAACCAAACTCCCCTAACCAAAAGTCAGGAGAGTTTTAGATTGTCATTTCTTAAAAAAACAAACTATAAAAGCAAAAATGCCAGTGGCGTTACAATAATCAGCGTCAGGATTGTTCGCTCAATCCAGATGACAAGTAATTTAGGAATACTTATCGGAATATCTGTTGATAGAATACAAGGAACGAGAGAAGAGAAAAAGATAACGGCTGAAACGGATAACGTACCAATGACGAATCTAGTAATTAATTCCGCCTCTGCTACAAGCCCTGCTGGCAAGAACATTTCTGCAATCTCAACGGCTGATGCTTTTGCAGCTAGCATCGGATCTGGAATTTGCAGGATCCATGTAAATGGATAGAAAATCATTCCGATAATATCAAAAACCGGTGTATATTCCGCTAACACTAAGCCGAGTAACCCAACAGATAATATCGATGGCAAAATAGCCATTGTCATAATAAATCCATCTTTTAAATTACTAACGATATTTTTATAGATTGGTAATGAATGATCAACAGCCTCCATCGCTTGTTTCCATGCATGTTGAAATCGCTTCTCTTTAATGACCTCTTCTGGATTCGCATTTCCTTGATAATACTCCTCACTCATTCTGTTAAGTGGCCATATGCGCACCGTGATAGCTGTTACGGCAAATGTTACAACTAACGTAACCCAGAAATAAATATTCCAAATGTCCATTAAACCTAGTGTTTTCGCCACAACGATCATAAAGGTGGTAGAAACAGTAGAAAACCCTGTTGCAATAATTGTTGCTTCTTTGATATTGTATTTTCCTTCTTTATACACTTTGTTTGTAATCAACAGACCAATCGAATAGCTTCCTACAAAGGATGCAACAGCATCAATCGCAGAACGACCTGGAGTTTTCCAAATAGGGCGCATAACTGGCTGCAAAAGGACTCCAATAAATTCTAATAATCCATACCCAGCTAATAATGCTAAAAACACAGCGCCAATTGGTACAAGCACCCCAACAGGAATCACTAGCTTATCAAATAGGAATGGTCCCATTCCTGGTTCAAAAAACCATGCAGGTCCAACTTTAAAAACATAAAATATCGCAAAAACAAGACCGATGATTTTGAAAAAGGATAAGACGATATTGACCGCATTTTTTTTCCATGATTTATTAACAAATGGATAAATAGCGCCAAATAAGATAATGAGTAATGCATAATATGGTAAGGCCGCTGGAACGGATTGTTGAACATAGGTGACTAGATGATCGAGTGGAATTGTGGAGCTGTCATTGATGGTAATAGGAATAAAAAATGTAAAAATACCGATTAAGCTATAAACAATAAACTTAAAAACTTTTAGACTATTATTTGGGCTTTTTTCTTCTGCAAAAGGGATTTGTTTTTCCGTATTTTCCATGTAAGTTCCTCCATTTTATGATTTTTTATACATATTGCTTTTGGTGGAGAAAAGGCTAGTAATCTCCACCAAATCATTACCACCTTCATTGAAGCTGTTTTTGTATAACGACTGGTATTCCTTTTTTTATCACAGTATCCACATGGTTCATTCCATACTGATAGGATAGGGTTAGGTAATTGGGTACATCGAAAATGGTTATGTCTGCTTGCTTTCCTTTTTCCAAGCTCCCTATTGTGTCAGCACGGCCAATGGCATGTGCTGCATTGATAGTTGTTGCGGTTATAACTTCTTCTGGTGTCATGCCCATTTTCAAGCATCCTAAATTCATAATGAATGGGAGTGATAGGGTTGGCGAGGAACCTGGATTGGCATCTGTTGATAGGGCTACAGCAACTCCTCTATCTATCATTTTTCTTGCCTCTGCAAATTCTGCCATTAGGAAAAATGCGGTACCTGGTAATAAAACAGCTATGACATCACGCTCTGCCATCTGTTCAATCCCTTGACTAGAAGCTCTTAATAAGTGATCTGCAGATATCGCACCTACTTCAGCTGCTAGTTCTGCCCCTCCGTATGGTTCAATTTCATCGGCATGAATTTTCGGAATTAATCCATGTTCCTTCCCAGCTTCTAAAATGCGGCGTGATTGTTCTGGCGTAAACACACCACGCTCACAAAAGACGTCATTAAAAGTTGCTAAGCCTCTACGTGCCACTTCTGGAATCATCTCGTCAATGACTTGATCAACAAATCGTTCTGGATGGTCTTTATCTGCCAGCGGGATAGCATGTGCTCCCATAAAAGTAGAAACGATATCCATGTGATGATTCTGCTGTAGTTTTTTTGCAACCTCGAGTTGTTTTATTTCATGCTCTAGGGACAAGCCATAGCCACTTTTAGCCTCTACTGTTGTCACACCATGGGTTAAAAATTTATCTAATCTAGCTTTTGACTCCGCATATAATTGCTCAAATGATGCTTCCTGTGTCGCCCGAGTGGTGGCATGAATCCCTCCCCCTGCGTTCATAATATCCATATAGGTTTTTCCTTGTAGACGCTTCGCATATTCATTCTCTCTTGTTCCTGCATGGACTAAATGTGTATGGGGATCAATTAAACCAGGGGTTACCGTCTTATTCGTCGCATCTATATGATTTGCAGTCGCAATCAATTCTGAATATTTTGCTTCGATTGCACTTGTTTCTCCAACATCAAGAACCTTGCCATCCTGAACGAGTACTGCTCCATTTTCTATCACTGTAATCTCGCTCATTGCTTGTTTTTTAGCTGGCTTTTCAGAATGACCTTCCACCGTAATTAGTTGTGCTGCATGTTTAATAAACAATAGATCCGTCAAGCATCACACCTCCGCATTTTTTAGCATCGGAATATGGATTCCTTTTTCTTTCGCAGTTTTCACAGCAGATTCATAGCCTGCATCGACATGTCTAACTACTCCCATACCTGGGTCTGTCGTCAATACTCGTTCGATTCGCTTTTCCGCAGCTTTTGTCCCATCTGCAACAATGACCATGCCTGCATGAAGTGAGTAACCCATCCCAACACCGCCACCATGATGAACACTCACCCAGCTAGCGCCACCGACACTATTGATTAATGCATTTAAAATCGGCCAATCTGCTACCGCATCACTACCATCCTTCATTCCTTCTGTTTCACGGTTTGGTGATGCAACAGAGCCAGAGTCTAAATGGTCACGTCCGATAACGATTGGTGCTTTCAATTCTCCACTTGCCACCATATCATTAATGATTTTTCCAAACCTTGCCCGTTCCCCATAGCCAAGCCAGCAAATGCGGGATGGTAAGCCTTGGAAACTGATTTTGTCCTGTGCCATTTTGATCCACTTACATAAAGATTCATTGTCGCTAAATTCCCTTAAAATAACCTCATCTGTTTTGTAAATATCTTCCGGATCACCTGATAATGCTACCCAACGAAACGGCCCTTTTCCTTCACAGAATTGAGGACGAATATACGCTGGGACAAAGCCAGGAAAATCAAAGGCATTCTCAACCCCTTCATCTTTTGCAACCTGGCGAATATTGTTTCCATAGTCGAATGTTACTACCCCTTTAGCTTGCATATCTAACATTGCCTGCACATGTGTTGCAATACTTTTTTTCGCTAATATGGTGTACGTTTCTGGATTGGTATTTCTTAATTCTGCTGCTTCTTCAAGCGACATTTGTGCAGGTACATAGCCGTTCAACGGATCATGGGAAGAGGTTTGATCTGTTAGTACCTCTGGAATAAATCCTCTCTCCAACATTTGAGGTAAAATTTCAGCAGCATTTCCGAGTAAGCCAATCGAAAGAGCACGACCTTTTTGCTTTGCCTCTTTTGCCAAACGGATTGCCTCTTCCAAGCTATCTGTGGAGATATCCAAATATTTCGTTTCTAGTCTGCGATCAATACGATGTTGGTCCACCTCTATCGCAACACACACGCCTTCATTTAAGGTTACTGCTAACGGTTGAGCTCCACCCATTCCGCCAAGACCAGCAGTTAGTGTGATTGTTCCTTTCAGGCTGGATCCAAAATGCTGACGGGCACATTCTGCAAAAGTTTCATAAGTACCTTGAACAATCCCCTGGCTGCCGATGTAAATCCAGCTTCCTGCAGTCATTTGCCCGTACATCATTAATCCTTTTCTATCTAATTCATTGAAGTGGTCCCAATTGGCCCATGCAGGAACAAGATTGGAATTGGCAATTAACACTTTTGGCGCGTCTTTATGTGTTCTAAACACTGCAACTGGCTTTCCTGACTGAACAAGTAATGTTTCGTCCTCCTCCAATTGCTTTAATTCCTTTACAATCGCTTCATAGCATTCCCAGTTACGAGCGGCTTTCCCTATACCTCCATAAACAACTAATTGATCGGGATTTTCTGCTACTTCTGGATTGAGGTTATTATTTAACATCCGTAATGCTGCTTCTGAGATCCAATTTTTCGCGTGTAATGTAGTACCTGTATATTGTTCGACTTGTCTTTTTATTTGTGTCACATGTACCATCCCCCTAAATGATTAAATTTTCTTATAATTTAAACTTTATCAAAATTAATAAATTATAATAGGTAATTAACTTATGAAAAAGGATAGTTATTTACGGGTTATATCTGACAAGCATGATGAAAACGGTTAAATTTATGATAATTATTTTGGATTCGATAAAAGTATTAGATATAGAACATATCTAACTTTTTTAGGAGATATAGTTCGTTTCATTTCTCTCCATTGCAATCTCGATTTTAAATGATGATAAAAACACAAAAAATCCAAGGATTCTCTAGCAATCGATTTCTCAAAAGGAGAATCCTTCGAATATTAAAGTGTTTGCTGCCTGATAAATTCTCTTGGGGATAGTCCTGTTTGTTTTCTAAAGATGCGGCTGAAGTAATTTGGGTTATTAAAGCCGACTAATTTTGCTGTGTTTTGGATTGGTGTATCGGAGGTGCTTAAGATGTCCTTTGCCTTTTGAATACGGATATTTGTCAGGATTTCTCGAAAGCTTCTATTGTTTTTGTTTGTTAATAAATAGCTGAAATAGGATGGACTACGACCGATATGATTTGCTACTTCGACTAACGATAAATCAGAACGATAATAATTTTTTTCCATATAAGTAATCGCTGCTTCCATGATGTCCAGCTTCGGTTTTTCTACTCGTTGATTTTGGATATCAAATAAGTAATCAATAAACAAAATTATTTCCTGGACAATTCGATAAAGAACACTATAATTTAAGATTTTATTAAAAACATCCTTATAATAATTCTCACTGCTGCTATCTTGCAGTCCGCTTTTAATCATAAAGCGACGAACCTGTGCAAGAATACTCGTTAACCTTGTTCGAAGCATACTAGGAGAAGGATAAGGACTTTTCATACTGAAAAATTCTCCGTACATCCATGCCTTAATTTCACTAATTTCCTTTTCATCAAGCATATGGACCCAATCCCGTTGCTGTTCCATCGTTAAAAAAGGATCTCTTTCGACCCAATCGTGAAAATCATTGGCGAGAATTACTTGGCGGTATCCTGTATAAAACGTTACGTTAATTGCTTTTCTTAAGTGATTATATGTCTGGTAGAGAGAATGCTGGTCGCGATGACTAATCGCAATTGCAAGAGGCGCATCATGCTCGATTTCCCATTCTCTTAAGAAACGCTTTGCTTCATTGATTTCATCCTGCAGTTCATGTTGAAAGGCAAGGACAAGATGATCACTCGTTGAAAAAATAACAGGCTTGTAATAAAAATCAAATTCATTACTAAATACTCTTATTTCATCCAATGCATCATTCCATTCACTTTCTATGAGAAATACTGGATATTCATACGGAATCATATCATCAATAAACAGTGCTTCATATTTCGAGTCATATGCTGTTCTCGAGGTATTTTTTTCATCGTTCAAAAGGGGTAATTGCATGCGCATTAATTCTTGAAAGGCTTTCTTGACGAGATTCGGCGTTAATGGTTTTACCAGTAAATCAACTGCTTTGACGGACATCGCCTGCATTGCACGCTCAAATGTAGTTTCAGCTGTAAGAGTAACGACCTTCTTTGCATATCTATTAATATAGGATTGAACCATCTTCCAATGGGTGTCTGGAATCATATCTAATTCAATAAACAAAATATCCGGTAAATCTGTTTCAAGCACTGCTAATACTTCTGCCAGTTCATTTCTTTTTTCCATGATAAAATCTGGGGATGAATATTTTGAAACAAGCCATTCTATTCCATTCACTTCTTGCCTGTCACGATCTGCAATCAAGATTTTAAACATAAAAACCTGCTCCCTTATTCATAATGACTTTGACACTATTATAACAGTAGACAGGCATTAGAATAATGCTATAATTTTCATTCTTAAATCTCTGAATCGATTTCAAATGATTCCTTCAATGCTTTACTTAACTTTTCGATATCATCCGCGAAAATCCGATCCTCCTCAATTGGAGCAACATAGTTTCTTACTTGCTCCACTACCTTTTTCGTAAAAGCTCCCATTCTATCTTTTCCGCGAATTTCCGCAGCTTGAGTCGCACAAATTAATTCAATCGCTAACACTTTTCGTGTATGTTCAATAATTTGATAGGCATGCCTCGCACCAATGGTCCCCATACTAACATGGTCCTCCTGATTTGCAGAAGACGGAATCGAATCCACACTAGCTGGATGGGCAAGAATTTTATTTTCCGACACCAATGAAGCTGCGACATACTGCATAATCATCGCCCCAGATTGCAATCCAGGCTTCGAGCTTAAGAATGCTGGCAAATCATTTAATTGAGGATTAACTAATCGTTCAATCCGCCGCTCCGAAATATTCGCCAATTCTGCCATCGCAATCCCCATAAAGTCCATCGCAAGTGCAATCGGCTGACCATGAAAATTCCCGCCAGAAATAACCTTTTCCCCATCGTTAAAAATTAAAGGATTATCTGTCGCTGCATTCATCTCTATTTCTAGTTTATGTTTCACATACTGCAACGTCTGCCAAGTAGCACCATGCACTTGGGGAATACAACGAAGCGAATAAGCATCCTGAATACGTAGTTCCCCTTGTACCGTTATTAGCTTACTACCAGCAAGATATGCGCGCATTCGCTGAGCGACATCAATTTGTTCTTGATATCCTCTTGCTTGGTGCACGTCATCATCGAATGCATCAATAATTCCCCTTAATCCTTCCATCGTAACTGCGGCAATTTGTTCCGATTGATAGGCTAGCTTCTCCGCTTCTAAGTAAGCAACAGCACCCATAGCAGTCATTGCTTGTGTTCCATTTATCAGTGCTAGCCCTTCCTTTGCGGAAAGCCTGATTGGTTCTATGCCTTCAGCTTGTAAAGCTTCCAATGAAGGTCTTCTTTTTCCTTTATAAAATACTTCTCCTTCTCCGAGAAGTGCTAAGGCAAGATGAGATAAGGGCGCAAGATCGCCGCTTGCTCCAAGGGATCCTTGCTGTGGTATGACGGGATGAATGGCTTTATTGAGAAGTGCTAGTAATCTATCAATAATGAGCGGTCGAACTCCTGAATATCCTTTTAGTAAGGCATTCGCCCTTAGAAGAAGAATAGCTCTTGAAACCACTTCAGCAAAAGGTTCACCTACTCCACAAGCATGGGAATGGATTAAATTGAGCTGTAGTGTTTCTACATCTTCCTTATCAATACGGACGTCGCTTAATTTGCCGAAGCCCGTATTAATGCCATAAACCGTTTTTCCTTGGTTTACGATTTCTTCGACGGCTTTTCGACTGTTTTTTACTTTTGTTAGGCTTTCTTTTGATGGTTGGACGGTTTCGTTGGTGTAGAGGATTTTTTTTAGGGTGGGTAAGGTTAGGTTGTTGCCGGTTAGGGTTAGCATGGTGGGTTCCTCCTTTAGGTTTAATCGGGTATAATACAAAAAACCTAATTTCTATTTTCAAGAAAAACATAAGTATTTGATTATTAAAAATTAAGTATATGGATTTCTATCATCCTTAAATTATATCCATTAAGATAATATATAGTGGGGAAGGGATTTAAATACCTTTACCCAGTAATACTTAGTAAAATAGTTTATGACTTCCTTATTAAAAATTAATCGCTTTTCTTTTTACAGAGTAATTTTACTTTCACTTTAAATATATGTTCATTACTTTTAAAATAACGTAAAAAAACCTCTACTGTTAGAGTAAAGGGCTCCGTTTTGAGGTGCTTTTCTTTAAATATGTGCCGATTTGATAGTGGCATTGGTATATAAAATGGGAATCTTTCCATTGGAATTGGCGAGTTTCTTTATTTGAAAGGCAAAATCCTTATTTATATAAGAACTCACTACTTACTTTTGGTACGATTAACCCTAATGCAGTTAAAATGAGAATCTCTTGAACTCACTCCCTTTTAAATAAGATGTTTTGTCCTGAATCGAGTAGTGCGGACCTTCTCGAACCCTCGATATTCTCTAATAATCCATGCATTACAAATAAATTCATAAATTTCATCTGTAAGTACAAATTGTTTCTTAGACTTTGGACTTGCAAAGCCACTCACCAAATGTTCCGGAGGCTTAATTTAATGATTCCCCCCCAAAATTTATGTAATATGGACTATTAATGTTTTTAGAAACGCTGACTTACAAGTTTCAGCCAATGCAAAAAATGGGTGTGTGAGTTTTATACAAAACACACATACCCATTTAATATTAGCCTATATATTTGGAGGATCGCTTTAGTCTACTATCCACTAATCTCACTCACCAACCTCAAACCCATCAAGCATCGCACGCACTTCATCCGTCGACTTTGTGCTCATCAATTGATTTCTCAATTCGCTCGCTCCTCTAAATCCTTTTACATATATCTTAAAAAAGCGATGAAGAGCTTGGAATGGACGTGGCTCTAATTCACTTGAATATTTATCATGAAGATCAAGCTGCAATCTTAGGAGATCCAAATATTCCTTGCTGCTATGCTCTTTCGGTTCTTTTTCAAAGGCAAATGGATTTTTGAAAATACCACGCCCTATCATAATTCCATCCACACCATATTGCTCGGCTAGCTTCAAGCCCTTTTGACGGTCAGGAATATCCCCATTGATTGTCAAAAGGGTATCTGGCGCAATGCGATCACGGAGCTTTTTGATTTCTGGGATAAGCTCCCAATGGGCATCTACTTGGCTCATTTCTTTTCTTGTACGCAGATGAATGGAGAGATTAGCGATATCTTGTTCCAGTATATGTGCTAACCAATCGTGCCACTCTTCTATCTCCGTATAACCAAGTCTTGTCTTCACACTTACCGGTAATCCTCCTGCTTTTGCCGCTTGGATTATTTCTGCAGCGACTTCTGGACGTAGGATAAGGCCGCTTCCCTTCCCTTTAGCTGCCACATTTGGTACAGGACAGCCCATATTAAGGTCAATCCCCTTAAATCCAAGCTCCGCCATACCAATACTCATTTGGCGAAAATATTCGGGCTTGTCCCCCCAAATATGGGCAACCATTGGCTGTTCATCTTCGGTAAAAGTTAGTCTTCCACGTACACTTTGTTTACCCTCTGGATGACAATAGCTCTCCGTATTTGTGAACTCAGTAAAAAACACATCTGGTCTCCCTGCTTTACTCACCACATGACGAAAAACAACATCTGTCACATCCTCCATTGGTGCAAGCACAAAAAATGGTCGTGGCAAGTCACGCCAAAAATTCTCTTTCATATCTATTCAAATCCTTTCAAAGGGACAAGGGGACAGACCCCTTGTCCCTAATAAGTACAAAATTCATGATTCTTTTACACTTATACCATTTTTCACTAACTTTTATCAAACTAAAGAAAATTTTAACATTATATACTATGTTAAAAATGTATGAAGTGCCTATTTAATATAGTATAGATGGCAGCCAAAAAGGAAGCAAAAGAACTCCCCTGCTTCCTTACCTAATCCTATCTGTTCCCTTCAATTCCCCAACAGTAGCTGCACCAATTCCAAACATAGTCATCTGTAATTCCAGCTCTCGAGTCTCAAAAAGTTCAATTAAATCCTCTGGTGATTCTGTAGCCTCTTTTAAAATCGACCGGGCAAAGCCAACCATATCTGATCCAAGCGCGATAGCCTTAGCAGCATCCATTCCATTTTTGATTCCACCGCTTGCGATAATCGGTTTATCAATCGCGTCTTTAACAGATACAATACATTCGGCAGTTGGGATCCCCCAGCTACTGAAAGCTTCTGCTGCTATTTTCTTGATTTTCTCTTTAGAGCGTAGTTTTTCCACTTGGCTCCATGATGTACCGCCTGCACCAGCGACGTCGATAAATGAGATGCCAACGTCGGTCAATTTTTTCGCGATGGTGCCATCAATTCCGAAGCCCACCTCTTTTGCACCAACGGGAATATCTAGCTGTGTACATACTTGCTCAATACTCCCCAACAAATCTTTAAAATTCCGATCTCCTTCTTGTTGTACAATCTCCTGAATACTATTCAAATGAAGAACGAGCATATCCGCTTCCGTCATCTCGATAATTTGTTTACATTGGTCGATTCCAAAGCCATAATTAAACTGAACCGCACCTAAATTAGCGATGATTGGAATGGTTGGTGCATATTTTCGAACTTGAAAGGATTCTCGATATTTTTCATTTTCAATCAGTGCTCTTGTAGAACCTAAGGCAAATGCCCAACCTCTTTCCTCTGCAGCAATGGCCAGATTTCGATTTATCGTCCCCGCCATTGCTGCTCCACCGGTCATCGAGCTTACCAAAAAAGGCGTCTTCATTTTTTTAGCTAAAAACGCTGTATCTAATGTAATCTCATCAAAATCAATTTCCGGCAAGGCGTTATGTAGAAAACGATACTTTTCAAGACCAGTCGATATGTTATCACCTGTTACTTTTTCATTTAAAACCAACTCAATGTGCTGGGCTTTTCTTTTATCAATTGAATCAGTCATTTTTCCAAACTCCAGTCTAATTATATTTGGTTGCAGGGAGGATATCTAATGGAACAATACCAGCATCCTGCCATTGTTTATGTAATCGTTCAAGCTTGTCTGTACTTGTAAAAGCAATTCCACAATCACCGCCACCTGCACCAGACGATTTTCCGGCGCCATAACAATTAGCAATGGCAATCAATTTTTCTAAATGAATCGTTTCAATTGCGCCACCAGTCTCTTCACTTAACTCTAGCAATGCCAATCGATTAGCGGATAAGCTAGCCATCATTAGTTCCATATCGCTCTGTTTAAACCCTTCTACCATTGTCGATACAGCATCACGGCTTTTACGTAAAAAATCTCCATAAATAGTAGAATTTTTCTGTTTAAGCGGCTCAATCTTCTTTATTAAAGAAGCTGTTTTAGCAGAACTACCAGTCCAGCCGACAGCAAGTACTAATTCTTCAGGGGCTTCTAGTGGCTCGATCTGTAGATGTGGCCACTCTTCTTCTACCAATGGAGTAATAGATCCGTTCTCTTT
Organism: Bacillus sp. 522_BSPC; assembly: GCF_001076885.1. GTDB lineage: Bacteria > Bacillota > Bacilli > Bacillales > Cytobacillaceae > Niallia > Niallia hominis. The sequence continues at coordinate 5,985 of NZ_JVDT01000261.1, read as the reverse complement.
CAGCCTTTCTTTTAACCAGCTCGCTTTAAACGCTGTATAGTGGAGCCAACCACCATATGTCGATGCTGCCACATCTGCACAAGAACCACTCCCTTGTGTCTGATAATGAGCGATTGCAGCTAGTTTGAAAATAAGGGTTTTCGAAACAGGCAAGAAATCTCTATACAATGTTAAAATAGAGGAAACAACAGCGACAACTACGGCTGCACTTGACCCTAGTCCATATTTCCGGCCAGAATCGGCATCATCCAATTCACTCGTTATCGTCAGGGAAAAAGGCTTGGTTTCAATAGACCTTTCTTGTAAATATTGATGCACCACAGCGATTGTATTTTTTATAAAATCTAATCTTGTGTCTTCCTCTTCAAAAATGACTTGTCCACCCTCAAATCGACAAGCAACATTAGGAAGACCCAGCTGCGGCAAAGAAAGAGTCTGTTGTTCACTCTTTGTAATCTGTGCTGTAATAAACCTATCAACTGCTACAACAATCGCCGGATAACCAGGTTCTAATACCGCATATTCTCCGGCAATAAATAGTTTCCCTGGAACTTTGATTTCATGCATCCAGACTCACTCCCTTTATCCATTCCACTCTGATAAATATTCAATCCCAGGTCCTGGATGACATACAATCACATCACGGACAGAAGGCAAAGCAGCAAACTTTTCTTTAATTATCTGTTCATTCTTCGGTTCACAAAGCACTTTTACATTCGGCCCTGCATCAATGGTGAAGTAAGCTTCTATGCCTTGTTGGCGCAATTCCATGACCTTCTGCATAACGTCAAACGTTGCACTTTGCCAATATAAAAATGGCGGCTTTGCTCCTAGCATTGTAGCGTGCATTTTCAGGGCATTCGCTTCTGCGATTTCTCCTAGCTGCGTAAAATCGCGCGCTTTAATGGCTTCCTTTATCCCCTTTAAATCCTCTTCTATTGTTGCTAACCAGCCATCATAGAACGGAGACGTATCTACAGTCCGCTGCATGCCATCTCTGCTCGAAACAGACTTCGGCCCAGCTTCCACTACCACAGATAGAACAGTCACATCCCACGCTTGTTCGTCTATGATTTGTGTCGCAAACGAATCTGTTCCGTCCGTTTTCTCTCCTTTTTGCCATTCAACAAATCCGCCAAAAATAGAGCGAGAAGCAGAACCAGAGCCTTGACGAGCTAAAGCAGACAGCTCTGTGCCTGATAAATCTAACTGTAATGCTTTACTTGCAGCTGCTGCTAATGCTGCATATCCGGAAGCAGAAGAAGCAAAACCGGCAGCTGTCGGCACGTGATTCACCGATGTCACTGTTGCAAAGGTTTTAGTCCCTGCAATATTGCGTACATGATTAAGAAAAGTGGTTATTTTCCCTATCTCCTGATCCGAGACTTGGTTTCCATCTAAGACAAGAGAATCCTTTTCAAACTGATCCGAAAACTGTACCTTTGTTTCCGTATAAAAATGATCCAAAGTAATCGATAAACTACTGTTCATTGGTAAAAACAACTTAGAATCGCGTTTCCCCCAATATTTTATTAATGCAATATTCGTGTGCGCACGAGCGATCGCTTCCATTAACCATACTCCTCATTAATCTAATTAGCATTTAGCTATTGTGTATTGCCATGTTTGAGTAGCACCAGCTTGAACCAAGGCATCTGCAACCTTTTTGCCGATAGTCTCATTTTCTACTAGTGCCAAAATACAACCACCACGGCCACCACCTGTTAATTTCGCTCCTACTGCTCCAGCAGTTCGAGCTGCTTCTACTAGGCCATCTAATCCTAGATCACTGACACCAAGTAAAGAGAGCTGTTGATGTGCTTGATTTAATTTATCGCCAACCTTTTGATAATCACCAACTGCAAGTCCTAACCGTACATCTTCTGTCAATTTGCCAAGTAATGTAATGGATTCCTCGATTTGTTTCGGCTTCCTTTCATACTTGTCTCGAATCGATTTCACTGCTGAATACGTATCGCCAATCCTGCCACTATCTGCTACAACCAAATGAAAGGGAGCACCTATTTTCACCATTTCAACCTCTTGTTGTTTTTGAAACCAAATGGGATTGGCGCTAGATGCTGCCATCATATCGATCCCACTTGGCGTTCCATGAGCAAATTTTTCGGCACGTTCCACCAATGCCATCAGCTGACTATCCTTGAGACTCTGATTGAAGAAAGCAAAAAGACCGCGAACAAGTGCAATCGCAATCGCTGCACTTGAACCTAGTCCACGCCCAATTGGAATCGAGGAGGCAATCCGAATATGTAAGCCTGATGAACGTTTTTCAAGAACCTTCAATGTTTGGATGACACAATCACCAATTCCCTCCATCTTTTCAGGAATCTGTTCAATTGGTCCTTGATAAAAGGGGCTTTCGATTTGGATCGTATTTCCCCCAATCGTTTTCACTGTTACTTTTACTTCTATTTGTTTAAAAGGAAAAGCAATTGCCGGTTGCCCATAAACAACGGAATGCTCCCCAATTAAAATCAATTTACTATGTGCTCGGCCTACCGCAACTTTTTGTGGAGTTTCAAGCATCGATATCCCCACTTTCACTGAATAAATTGGATGTTTACCTAGATGTACCTCTTTTGTCTACATTTTAAAACCAAGTAATGATCCATGGTGCTGAATAAAGGATCATAAACTGAACGCCATAATTCACGCCCCAACGGTGAAGCATACCAGCAAATAACCCGATAACTAGTACACCAATAATATTAATAAAACCAGCGTCCATAAAAGCTAATAATAGCACAAGTCCGAAAAATAGTCCTAGAATTGCTTCATGGGGAACCCACCGAAACACAAAGGCACAAATTTTATGGGCGTATTTGACGGTAACAAAATAAGTGATCGCAAGGGCAATCGTTGCACCGGTAAGCGTCGCCCAGACAAAGTCTGCATTTGATAAGATATGATGCAGGTTATGCTCTGTTGTAAAGACTGGCGGCGCATTAAAAAGGGCATTAGCTGGACCAATCGCCATTGGAGACAAGGGAATACCGAGTGCAATTAAAGGAATCAAGGTTCCAGAAATATACGTAGCATTTGTCAGCCCCTCCATTGATGCAATCGCAACAGATGCTTTTTTCACCGGATCCTTTACTCTACTTGAAAAAAGTTCTCCAAGAAATATAGTCATGCCGACAGGGCTCATAATGAAGGTGATAGAACCGATAAAACTGGCAAGTACACTTGATGCGGTTTCCTGCTTTGTCAATATTTTAAAAGGACTAGGAAATCCTTTAATGGGATTTGTTTGCGCAAAATCAATCGTTTTCTTTGGAAACCTTGGCATACTATCTCGCTTTTCTTTATGTAAAAGTTCAAATATGGTCAAAATGACGGGACCAATTGTAATTCCCAAGAAAAAGGAAATGAAGACATTCGTTCCCTCAGGCACTACTCCGATTCCCCAATAGAGATGGCGCAGGCCTTCAATTAGTAAAGCAAATGGAAGAATCGATACAAGTGCTAACACTTTATTTTTGGTCATTAATGCAAGTAAAACGGCACCAATGAAAAAGAGCGGGTTTGCATATTCTTTGATGACATCAGAAAATGGTATTAAGGCTTGTGCCATAAGTAAGCTTACAGGAACCGAAACGAGCGTCCCAATAACAGAGCCAGATGCCATTTTGCGAATACTGATATCAGGCATACCATGTTTTTTTAATACGAGTGCATGCTCTACCATTGGGGTTGCCATCACCCCGCCAGGAATACCAGCGAGCGCAACTGGAATCGAATCCGTTACTTTATTAGCCACAATCGCAGAGATAAAGAAGGTTAAGACCACAATTGGCTCTACCCCTGCCAATACGATTGCTAACGTCACCGGAGCTAATACAGCTGTTTCATCTGTCCCTGGTGCAACGCCGATTATTGTATATAAAACAGCTGCTAAAACGGCAGCAGCAATCATCTCTATAATTAATACAATGTCCATTATTTTTCTCCTGTTCCCTTAAAGTTTCTTTTTGGCTTAATGATAAAACTACAAATGATAAACCCAATAAGTGCACCAGCGAGACCAAAAAACAACGGCTTCGGTGCTTCGTTTGGCGCGATAAAATAGGCACCCATCGTGGTTATAGCACAAATGGCTATTGCCAAAACCAAATCCTTTATTCGAACAAGATCCTCCCAGACCTCAATATTATCGTTTGCCTCTTGCCTATTTTTATTATCCATAAAATCAAACTCCTTGTATTTAATGATCATAAATGAGCATACTGTTAGATTCCGCTTCCCCACGAAGATTATACACTAAATCCCATATGCTGAAAACGATTCTCAATTGAATTCTAAAAAATAAAATATATTTCCATGGTTGTTATACCACAAATTACGTATGGCATAACCACTTCTTTTATTTTAAATAGTGACAGGCACCATAAATAGACAGTTGTCTTTTTATAGTGCCTGTCACCTATTTTTTGTCACCTATTTTTGATATCCATTTTGAGAATATAGGCATATGATATAAAGATTTTAAAGGAAGGGGACAAAAAAATGATGAATTTTAATCAAATAGGCATGAGGTCACATCATGGCGGTGGTGGTCATGCATCAGGTGGCCATGGTGGACACAATAATTGGCATCAACATGGCGGCGGACATCCAAATCCAAATTGGGGAAATGGTGGAAACTGGCATCATCAAGGTGGACATTATCCAGGAGGAGGATTTGCATTAGGTACTCTTACAGGATTAGCACTTGGCGCTGCCGCAACACCAACTCCTTATCCAGTACCTGCTCCTTACCCGTATGCGTATCCTTACCCATCCCCGTATCCTTATCCATATTCGAATCCTTATTATCCAGGATACTAAAGGGATCAGGGGACAGATTTCTTGTCCCCTGAAACATTAATTGTTGAGATATCATTTCTCTACAATCTTCTAAACCTTTGACCATTCCGTTTGTCCTATTATCGTTAATTAAAACGTTTACCCATCTAACAATTGAATTTTTTCTAATATGACTCTACAAGTTTATTTAGTATATTAAATTATCTGGCTTATCGCATTCTACATCAATGATTGCTTCCACTTGAATTAATCAATCGCACTTGCTTTATTGATTCCTAATTTCAGAAGAAGCTCTCCTTTAAAAAATCTCCAATATGTACCCTAGATGGAACAACATAAATTAATCCCTATTAGCATGAAATTTCAATGTCTTCACCATATAGTCATAAGTGTGACCATTAATCTGTATCTCTTTATCTTCTTGATATCCTATACGAATGTATAACTTTTTTGCATAGGGATTATCCTTGGCAACATTGAGGGATATTCGCTCATATCCTTTCTGTAACGCTAATTCTTCAGCCTTCCTCAACAATTCTGACCCAATTCCATAGCCCTGAAACTTTGGTGAGACAGAAATCGTATCAATATATAAATCTCCAATATCCGCCTCTTGATCAAAGTTAATGTTCTGATTCCTTGTTTTTCTTCTTAAACGTTCAAGTAGAGGCTTGTCCAATTGGTAAGCATCTGTGCCAGAATAAGTTACGATAATTCCAGTTATCTCGTCAAAAATATCCGCAACTATCACATTTTGATAGCTAAGACGATTGTTTTCTTCACGAAAAAATTTTGCAAGAGTCGTATGAATATTTTCCACCTTCGTTTGACCGGTTAACTGCTCAGTGATATCTCCAATTGCAAGATGAATTAGTTCTACAACTTCTTCTGCATCTTTTTTGATAGCTGGTCTGAAATTCAATTCTTCTGGGATAATATCTTCCCAACGAAGTCCAAATGTTGCACCACCATCCGTGTGACCAGCTATAAAATAAAATTCATCGTTTGTATCATATTCAAAATCATCATGCTTGAATCTATTCTTTTTCATTTATTTTACACTCCGAATGTCATATTTGATGACATAATTATAGCAAAGTAAGAAGCTGGGACCAAACTAAATAACTAATCTTTAAAGACGAACAATCTTTAATTTAT
>NZ_JVDT01000260.1:4651-4762 GCF_001076885.1 Bacillus sp. 522_BSPC | reverse complement strand
AGAGCAGAAATCTGCATGGAAAGGTAACAGAGAAACGTTCTCTAAGCCCACTAGAGCAGAAATCTGCATGGAAAAGTAACAGAGGAGTGTTCTCTAAGCCCACTAGAGCAG
>NZ_JVDT01000260.1:0-4551 GCF_001076885.1 Bacillus sp. 522_BSPC | reverse complement strand
GTAACAGAGGAGTGTTCTCTAAGCCCACTAGAGCAGAAATCTGCATGGAAAGGTAACAGAGAAACGTTCTCTACGCCTTTCTTAACAAAAAACAGCATCAAAAGGTAACAAACAAAGAAACCATAAATCACCACACCAAAAACAAATCCCTATCAAAAGAGCTGCCAATCCCATTGACAGCCCCTCCATAACTTATAAATGATCTGTTTTTTTGCTGTATTGATGTTTACCATTTTTGCGGTTTTTTTCACGCATCATGTTCTTTTCATGACGCAATGCATTGTTGTCTTTTGCTTTTTTATCATTATCAGAAGTATGTGGCATAATAAATACTCCTTTCAGCATCATCTTTTGTTCCATAGAACATTGATAGTATGAGTGAAAGGAGTAAACTTTATTCTATGTTAAAGCTGTTATTCCGAAACTTTATTTAAGAAGAAAATAGCGATTGTTCCTGCACCAGTATGTGAACCAACAGATGCACCAATGGAAGAAATGAATACGTCTTGTGGATGGAATTTTTCTACAATCATTTCTTTCACTTCTAAAGCTGTTGCTTCATCATCTGCATGGCTTATGGCAAACACTTGTTGATCCAATTTTTCGCCCCGCTCTTCTATTAGTTCCATCATTCTGCGCAAGAGCTTCTTTTTGCCACGAATTTTTTCAAGAGGAACCAATTTTCCATCTTCTACATGAAGAAGAGGCTTTATATTTAGTAACCCACCGAGAAATGCAGATGCTTTTGAAACACGGCCACCTTTGGCTAAATATTCTAGATCCTCCACTGTAAATAAGTGTTCCATATGCTCGCATAAGAACTTTAGTCGTGGTATAATTTCACTTACGTCTTTACCTTGATCGCGGAGTTTCACCGCTTCTTGAACAACTAAACCAGTACCTAATGATGCGCATTTGCTATCAATGATTGTGAAATCAAAATTAGGATATTCTTCCTTTACTTGCTCCGAAATCATTACTGCTGTTTGGTATGTTCCAGATAATTGCGAAGAAAATGCAACATACACAGCTTTTTCATTATTTTGAGCTAAAGCTGTAAAAACATCTTTAAATAATGCTGGAGAAACTTGTGATGTTTTTGGAACTTGTCCACTGCGAATAGCATTATAGACAGTGGTTGGTTCAATTGTTTTTAAATCCTCGTATTCTATCCCGTCTAAATTAACTTTTAGCGGTAATAGTGTCACCTCATGTTTCTCATAATAGGATAGAGGTAAATCACTTGCACTATCTGCTAGGATTTTAAAAGTCATATTCATTCCACTTCTTTCTATTTTTTATAAAAACATATGGTAATTGGAGTACAGTTATGATAAATAACAATAATCTCTGTGAAAATGCCTTGTTTTTTGATAACAAGGCATACTTATTTGTAGTTTATAAAATTTCAAGGGAAAAAACAATGAATAGTAAATGCAATAATAGTAAAAATTACTATATAAAGTAATGGAGGATACATATGTATTGGTTATTAACAAAAAAATTAATTGTTGTTATTTTTGGGGCATTATTAAATGCTATTGCCATGAATTTTTTCCTAATACCTGCTGATGTGTATGCAAGCGGCTTTGCAGGAGTAGCTCAACTTGTATCAAAAGTAACACCAATTTCCACAGGGATATTATTATTTATTCTCAATGTTCCCATTGCTATACTTGGCTGGTTAAAGGTAGGGCGATCCTTTACCTGTTTTAGCTTCTTAAGCGTAGTTTTTATGTCTTTGTTTATGGAAATCATTCCAGTAACAAGCTATTCCCATGATATTTTGCTGAATGCTGTTTTTGGTGGTGTAATTGCTGCAGTTGGCGTGGGGTTAACGTTAAAGTGGGGAGCATCTACTGGCGGAATGGATATTATCGCAATGATTCTTTCTCGGGTGCAAGATAAGCCAGTCGGTACTTATTTCTTTATATTAAATGGAGCAATTATCATTACAGCAGGCGCCATGTTCGGTTGGGAAAAAGCTTTATATACGCTAGTGAATCTCTATGCGGCAACAAAGGTGATTGATACGATACATACTGCACATCAAAAATTAACCGTGATGATTATTACAAAGAAAACGACAGAACTAAAGATTGCCATCCATGAAAAATTAGTTAGGGGTATTACAATTTTGCCAGCGCGAGGAGCATTTTCCAATGAACCAAAGGAAATGCTAATGATTGTTGTGACACGTTATGAACTATTTGATATAGAACGAGTCATTAAAGAAGTTGATCCACATGCATTTACCAATGTCGTACAGACGACAGCAGTACTAGGTTTCTTTCGAAAAGCATAAAGGAGGTTGTTTGTTTGCAGAAAATACTAGCAGTTGTGTTATGTGTTCTCATAAGTGGATTTATTCCGTATATGTCCACAGCATCGGCAAATTATAAAGAAAAAGTGAATCTTTCTAATCTCTCTGTAAATGGGACAAATGGAAATTATCTCGTTAAAGGGATGATTTTTGGTAGTGAAGATGTCTATTATACAGTGGAGGACGGCCACAATGAATTAATCGCCAAAAAGAAAGTGCCATTAACCGATCACAAATTCATGCTAGAAATTCATTTGGATAAGAAAGATCTTCCAACAAATGGAACGGTTATTTTATACTTTTCGGAAGATGGAAAAGAACCATACCCGGTGGTGTTAGAAACATTTTCTTGAACTTACGGCTTATTTCTATAACATGCTTGCGAAACTACTAAAAAAAGCTGTCCAATAAAGTGTATCTCCCAAGCGTTTTCTTTTTATATGCTTGTAAAGAGTACCTTTATTTGGACAGCTTCATTCATTATTGTGTGTGAATTTGATCTAGCTCTTTTTGTAATGCTGCTAATTGCGACTGTTCGGCTGTAGTTGTGTTCGAATATGCAGAGCTAATGGCATTCTTTGCTTTATCAACTAAGCCTTCTAAATCTTTGCCGTTCGCATATTTAGCTACTTCAACTGCTTGTCTGGCTTCTTGAAAAAGTCTATTTCCCATTTATTCTAATCCTCCATGAGATTGTCTTTCATTTGACATTTTGTAGCTCTCAGCTTCAGCATATGTCATATGATAAGGGATACGTTCGGAATGCTTTGATACGGAGTCTACTCCTTGCTGTACGAAGCGTTTCGATTTATTTCGTTTTCCCATTCATGATCCCTCCGAGTGTTAGAGTATAATTGGAAAGACAAAGAAGCATTTCATTTTCAAGCGAAACAGTAATTTACTGCTTCCGTTATAGTATGGGCGAAAGTATCAGCTTTAAAGACGGTAAAGATACCCAACTTTTAAAGAGCACGAAGATTTAAAGCCTCATTTAAATAAATAGCTATTCCGTCTTCTTCATTGGATAAAGTAATGTCATTAGCAAGGGCTTTTAACTCATCGATCCCATTGCCCATTGCTACGCCTTTTCCAGCATATTCAATCATTTCAAAGTCATTATCTTCATCGCCAAAGGCAATAATATTTTTTTGTGGGATTTGATAGTAATCAGACACTTTTTGCAATCCAATTGATTTATTTATCCCTGTTTTAACAATTTCAATGACATGAAATGGGTTTGCCCAACGGCGATGGTCAATTAAATCTGCATGGACTTCAGATAAATGCTTGCGGATTGCAGGAACATGCTCTTCTTCTGCATGAATTAGGATAGAAGTAGGAGCACTTTCCAAAAATTCGAGTAGGTTTCCAACCGTTACTTTTGGATTTCCTAAAGAAAAAATGTCGATTAATTTTTCATCATGATAATGATAGTAAACATCATCCATTACTTCTGCGATAATGTTGTGAAAAGGATAATCATTGCATGCAGCTACAATATCACGGGCTGTTTTTATATCAAGCGGGGAATGATAAAAACCCCAATTTGAATCTTTTGGATGATGAATAAAAGCTCCATTAAAGTTAACGATAGGAGTATGTAAATTTAATTCATGATAAATCGCTTCGCTTGCGCGGTATGGTCTCCCAGTTGCAATCATCACTTCATGACCATCATTCATCGCTTTTTGAATTACTTTTTTTGTAAGGGGAGAAATGGTTTTATCATCTTTTAATAAAGTTCCGTCAAGGTCTAAGGCAATTAGGTGTTTTTCTGTCATAGTGTCTCCTTTAGTGTCAATATAGTAATTTTAAATTCTTCTTTTTAGGGGCGTAATTTTCGAAAAAAATGCCACTTCATGTTACACTTACTAATACATATAGAATATTATTACACTTTATTCGTTAATTCTACTTTTAGCTTGTTAAGTTATGTAAAATATATGAAATAGTAGATAAACTCCCTTTATAATGTTTCAGTTTTCCCCATTTTTAACAGAGTGAGATTCCCTTCAAGCAGTAGGAGAATGCGAAGAAGTTAATGGGAGAAGAACTGTCCGTAAAGGTCCGATTGGTTCAACTAATCATCAGTGGGGGAAGGCATCCCNCTGATGAAAGTTTCACTTTATCCCACTCTTAACGGACAGTAACTCTCCCCTTTAAGCAGTAGGAGAATGCGAAGAGGTTAATGGGAGAAGAACTGTCCGTAAAGGTCCGATTGGTTCAAC
>NZ_JVDT01000259.1 GCF_001076885.1 Bacillus sp. 522_BSPC | reverse complement strand
CGCTACAGACGCACGATGCGCCGGGGAGGAAGCTGAGCCTCCTCCCATGCGCTGCGGGGTCTCAGCCTTTCCTCTATTTCCCGCAGGAGTCGAGCGTCCTCCACTCCATTTCACTTCGTTTTTAAACCTATTTCTAAAACAAAAACGCGAATAATCATGCGGATTAATCACATAATTGTTCGCGTTTATTACTAGATGAAATGTTTATGTCCCAGCCTCTTTCGTAAATTCCTATAAGACTTTACTTAAGAAGGATATTGTTCGCTCTTCCTTAGGATTACTAAATAGCTTTACTGGAGTATCTTCTTCTACAATATATCCTCCATCCATAAAAATAACTCGGTCGCCAACCTCTCTAGCAAATCCCATTTCATGTGTTACGACAATCATTGTCATTCCTTCCTTTGCAAGATCCTTCATTACTTCCAATACCTCTCCTACCATTTCTGGATCTAGGGCAGATGTAGGCTCATCAAATAACATAATACTTGGTTCCATCGCTAAAGCTCTTGCAATTGCTACACGCTGTTTTTGTCCACCTGAAAGGGAATCAGGATATACTTTTGCTTTATCCTCTAAGCCCACTTTCTTTAATAACGCCAGTGCCTTTTCCTTCGATACTTTCTTTACCTTCATTGGAGAAATCATGATATTTTGCAGAACCGTTTTATGGGGAAATAAATTAAACTGTTGAAATACCATGCCTACATCCTTACGAACTTCATTAATATTAGTTGTCTTATCGGTAATATTCTTCCCTTTAATGTGAATGGTCCCATCTGTTATACTCTCTAATAAATTGATACAACGTAGAAAAGTAGACTTTCCAGATCCAGAAGGGCCAATAATAACAACTACCTCTTGAGGGTTAATCGTTATACTAATATCCTTCAATACTTCATTATTTCCAAAAGACTTTTTCAATTTATCTACAACAATCATTCTGTTTTCAACCTTCTTTCCAAACGAGTTAAGAAGAAGCTTAATGTTAAAGTTAGAACTAGGTATATAACAGCTACTGTTAAATATGGCTCCCAAACTCGATTATATTGCCCCATCATGAGCCTTGCATAATACATTAACTCCGGTGCAGCTATAACCGCTGCTAAAGAGGAATCTTTAATCAAAACGATAAATTCATTGCCAAGTGGTGGGATCATTCGTTTTACTGACTGTGGCAGGATTATGTAGCGCATTGCCTGTACATGGGTCATTCCTAAAGACCTTGCAGCTTCCATCTGTCCGCGGTCAATAGATTCAATTCCGGCTCGAAAAATCTCTGCAATATAAGCAGCCGCGTTTAGCGATAATGCGACTATTGCTGCTACCATAGCATTTGTAGTGTTCAAGAATAACGGGATGAACCCAAAATGAATAATTAAGATTTGTACAAAAAGGGGCGTTCCACGGAAAACCGCAATATAGCAGCGAAACGGAAGGGAAATCCACTGATTTTTTGCTATTTTACCAAGACCAATTAATAATCCTAAAATGGTCCCAAACACAATTGCATATAAGGATAATTGAATGGTTACTAATATACCTTTTTTAAATAAATCAGCATATTCCCAAATTATCGTGAAATTAAAATCCATTACTTCTCCTCCAAAAAACAGTATTACTGCTATCCATTTACTTTTTAAGTAATAGAAAACCTCAAATTTCTTTAAAAAAAGGTACTCAGAAGGACCTTCCCTCACTTAGCTACAATATGGAAGAAATTTGTGCTCCCTAATTGTTCAAGCGGGGAAATGCCTATTTTTGAGTACCCTTCCTCATCTGTAATATTTCTATTGTTGTGCTTTTAAATTTTCAATATCTGGTTCCTGACCAAACCATTCTTTATATATTTCTGCATATTTTCCATTATCTAAAATCGCATTAAGCCCTTCGCTTAAATCCTCCACAATTTCGCTTCCTTTAGGGAACATGAAACCATAATATTCAGATTCGAATCCTTCCTTATCTTCAATAACCGTAAAGTTATCCTGTGGATTATTTTTAGCATAGGTTTCTAGTACTGCATTATCTGCAACAACTGCATCTGCACCATTATTTTTCATTTCAAGAATAGCTAAATTATTATTCTCAAATTTTTTCACTTTCTCATTGCCATTTCCTAATAGTGCATCCACTGCATCTGCACCTGTTGTTCCTGCTTGAACTGCTACTGTCTTATCTACCAAATCAGCAGCTTTTTCAATATCCGTTCCTTCTGGAGCTAAAATTTTATTAGTACTTTCAAAATAAGGAATAGAGAAATCATAAGATTTTAATCGGTCATCGTTAATCGTAATGGCAGATAAACCTACATCTGCTGTTCCATTTTCTAATTCCGCAAAAACAGGATCCCATCCAACATTAACAATTTCAAAATCATATCCTGCTTCTTTTGCAGCAGCAGTGAAAATATCCACATCAAAACCTATAATCTTGTCTTTATCCATGTATTCAAATGGTGCATAGGCCGCGTCGGTTACTACTCTCAATTTCTTTTTGCCTTCTTCATCACTATTTGATTTTTCTGAGCTTGTACCACATGCAGCTAGAACTAGTACTATCGACATAAATAAAGCAAATAAATACCCTTTTTTCTTCAATGTAATTCCCCCTCTTTTGATGTAAAATTTTATATTTATATAATATAGAATTTTCCGATAATAACAGATAAAAAAACTCTTCCATAACCAATCTTATCTTAATATATCTATCTTTTGTAATGCATTTATTATAACTTTTTGTTAATTTATATACAAGAAAACTTTTTAAAATTTCTCAAGATTTGAATAATAGACATAAATTAAAAGAAGAAGCCCCTTTTCAAATAAAGATTTGAAAGTTGAACTTCTTCTTTTTCAAAAAATTTTCCTATTCTTTTCCCTGCATCCTCTAATATTTCTTTGCTATAGCATTATCATTTCCGCGTTAAATTATTGAAAAAATTCTTCGTAAATTGCCTTTACCGCTTTTTTTACGACTGTTTCTTTCACGCCGAACATCATACTTACTTCTGATGATCCTTGGTTTATCATTTCAATATTTACTCCTGCTTCTGCAAGTGCTTTAGATGCACGGGCATTTGTACCAACATTATGACGCATGCCTTCTCCTACAAGCATGATAAGTGCTAAATCATGCTCTACCTTTATCTCATCTACATGTAATTCATCGGAAATTTTTGCTAATATTTCTTGTTCGCTTTTTCCAGTTAATTGATCCTGACGCAAAACAATTGTTAAATCATCAATCCCAGACGGCATGTGTTCATAAGAAATATGATACTCCTCTAATATGGATAGGACTTTTCTTGCAAAGCCAACTTCACGATTCATTAAGTATTTACTAATATAAATAGAACAAAATCCCTTATCATTAGCAATTCCAACTACCGGTCCATTTGTATTGCTTCTTGATGCAACAATTCTTGTTCCTGGTGCTGAAGGATTATTCGTGTTTCTTACTTGTACAGGAATTCCTGCACGGTAAGCCGGTATAAGTGCTTCCGCATGGAATACAGAAAATCCAGCATAAGACAATTCACGCATTTCCCGATAGGTTAACTCCTTTATTTCTTTTGGCTGTTTAACAATGGAAGGATTGACGGAGTATACTGCATCAACATCTGTGAAGTTTTCATATAAATCCGCCTTCACTCCATTTGCAAGAATCGCACCAGTTATATCGGAGCCGCTCCTTGAAAAAGTAACAACTTTTCCTGATTCGTTGTATCCAAAAAAGCCTGGGAAAACAATAATGTTCTTTTGTTCCCTTAAAGTGAATAGTCGATCATATGATTCAGCAAGCACCTGAGCGTTTCCAGGATGATCACTTACAATTAAGCCCGCTTCTTTCGGACTAACATAGATTGCATCTAATCCTCTATCTTTAAAAAAGTGTGCAACTAATTTTGCATTATTATCCTCGCCACTAGCTTTCATCGCTTCCATAAAAGCATCTTTATCAGCGGAATTATTTATTAGTTCTAATAAATCTCGTTTTATATTTGCTATGATATCACTGGAAAGATCCAATTCTTTGGCAATATTTGCATACCTGGCTAACACTTCCTCTAAATAAGGGGAAGGGCTATCCCCATTTATGACAGCTGTTGCGCATTGGATTAATAAATCTGTAACCTTCGTATCTTCTTCATATCTTTTTCCAGGTGCAGATACAACAACAATCCTTCTCTCCTTATCTGCTTTAACTATTTGCAATACTTTTTCCAATTGATTCCCCGTAGCTAATGAACTACCCCCAAATTTGACAACCTTCATTTCGACAACTCCCACTAATTGTTAAATAGTAATAATTTTCAAAATTATTCACTATCGCTATTATCACTATTTCACACTAAATAATCAAGTGCTATCCTTTCTAAAAATACATTTGTATACTCTAGAAAAACAAATGCATTTTAATTATTTTTCACAAGAATTCCAATAAAAAAGTATGAAAATCCTCCATTGGTAATTTCAGTTAATTATTCACTCCTTTGCAACTCTACAACCACTACATTACAGTCTTTTCTTGATAGATACCTCTTCTTCTTTTATTAAACATCGAACATCTGTTGAAAAAAAACATCCAAAATACTTTCTTTTATGTAAATTTTACGTTAAACTAATATTTAGTTAAGCGAAATTGTTTGTGCTGTTTTTTACAATCTCCTCGTCCTTCCTTTCGAATTCTCTTTCCATCCTAGATGGAGGAGGCCTTTAATGAAAAATTTTCTACTATATTAGAAAGAAGTGTTTTTACAAAATGGAAAACCAACAATATTCAAAACGCAATTTAGGAATCATGTGGTTTGCCAACTTTTTTATAAGTGCCTGTATGACCATGGTTCTCCCATTTTTATCGCTTTATATTGAATCCTTTGGTCAATATTCGCCAGAATTTGTTCAACATTGGTCAGGACTTTGTTTCTCTGTCACCTTTGTAGCAGCGTTTTTATTTTCGCCAATCTGGGGAAAAATTGGCGATAAGTTTGGCAGAAAAACAATTCTTATCATCTTGGCAATCGGGCTTGGTATATCGATATTTCTTATGAGTTTCGCTAATTCTGTATGGGAAGTTTTTATTCTTCGGTTCTTCACAGGATTTTTTACTGGCTTTATCCCAATGTCTCAAGCATTTATCTCCACTCAAACACCAAAAAAAGTTGCGGGAAAAGTGTTAGGAACATTACAAACAGGAAGTATTACAGGGGCATTGATTGGTCCATTGCTTGGAGGCGTCTTAGCAGATAGCTTCGGCTATGGAGCGACTTTCCGATTTACCTCACTTGCAATCTTTATTTCTGCCATTCTAGTATTTACGACGAAAGAATTTGTTCTCCCTGTTCAAAAGGGTACGAAAAGCAGTTATACAAGCAAAGAGGTATTAGCCCATATTCTTAAGAATCCTGTTTTCATCACCGTACTACTTATCTCGGCTTTTATTCAAATTGCCCATTTTAGTATCCAACCAATTCTTTCTCTATATGTCAGTGACTTGCACGGACCTGAGAACATTGCCTTTTTCGCTGGATTAGCTTTCTCAGCAGCAGGATTAGGTAACTTGCTAATGGCAAGGAAATGGGGAGAAATGGGAGATCGCTCAGGTCATCTGAAAGTACTTGTTATTCTCTTATTTATTGCTGGGATCATTTATTTTCCAGGGGGATTTGTTAATCAATACTGGCAATTACTTATTATCCGCTTTATTCTTGGTGTAGCGATTGGTGGAATGGTTCCAGTACGTATAGCTTATATTCGTCAAGAAGTACCAATTGCCATGCAAGGAGAAGTAATGGGGTATGAAACAAGTCTCCGTTTTCTCGGAAATATTATCGGCCCTGCTCTTGGTGGAATAATCGCTGGTAATTTTGGTTTCTCCATGGTATTCTTTTCAACCAGCTTTCTCTTATTAGCAAGCGGTATTTTTCTTTTTGCAATGATGCATCGACATCCTAAGTTATCGAAACAGTCGATTTCTTAACATCCCAATGTAGTATGAGTAAAATGTTTGTGGGTAGAAAATAATTTACCCTCTGGTTTGGTTGGTGGTCGTTAGACCGCCAACCAAACGCAAGCGCGGTAGTATGAGCAAAAATAAAGAAAAAGGGACTTTCTTTTTGTATAGTAGTGTTTGCGGACAAAACATACAAAAGGAGAAAGTCCCTATGAAACAAAATACCATAAAACTACCTACATTAAAAGAAATAGAAAGTGATTTATTTAAAACATTACAGGAAACTTTTTCGGAAGTTCTCGAGGAGCTGTTAACTGGGTATGACAGAGAAATAGCTGAACAACGAGATAAAGGAAGATATCAACTCAAAGATAAGAGAGCGATTCAGATGGACACCTTATTTGGATCTGTTTCAATTAAGCGAAATTACTATTGGGATCGTATCGGCAACAAATATGTCTATTTATTAGATCAATATTTACAGTTTGAGGGCGGTAAAGGATTTAGTCCAGTTGTGGAAGAAATGGCGATGGAATTGGCGGTTACTGGGCCATCATACAGACATGCATCTTCTACGTTAGAAAAATTACTTGGATACTCTGTAGCTAGTCATGAAGCGATTCGTCAACATTTATTACAAACAGAAGTTGTACCGAGCTTGCCAATCGAACCAAAAAGAAAGGTATTATTTATCGAAGTAGATGGCTTATTTATTAAACGGCAAGGTGGTAAGAAGCGCGGACGAGAAGAAAAGATCGCAGCTATCCATGAAGGTTGGTCTATGAATGGAAAGAGAGCCAGTCTTGTGGGAAAACGGCATTTTATTCATAAAGCAGAAGCACCTTTCTGGGAAGAGTTAGAACAATTTTTAATGGATACGTATCATTACGATCCAACTACTCATCTTTTAGCTATCAATGGGGACGGAGCTAGTTGGATAACTGCGTGCAGAGAGTATTTTCAAAAGAAAGCTTTTTTCACGATAGACAGATTCCACGTAGCTCGAGAAATCCAACGTATTTTTAAAGAACATCCTAGATATAAAGCGATACGAAAAAAGCTAGCTAAGTATGATGGAGAGGGATTATTAGTAGAGTTAAATAGTGCAGTGGCGACCCTGGATACAGAGAAAAAAGAAGAACGATTAGAAGCATTAATTAACCAGCTTTCTCCATATCCCGAGGCACTTGGAGACTATAGAATTTGGTTACAGGAACAAGGAATAGATACGAGTGATATGCGTCCGATGGGCAGCGCAGAAGGAACCATGAGTGTGTTTGCCAAGCGTCTGAAAAACGGAAGGGCATGGAGTGAAAAAGGAATAGATGCATTTATTCGATTCATGGTTGGCTTAAAAGATGGATTAGATATTAAAACACTGATCGGAACAATGACGAAACGATTGGAAGAGAAGGAATCAAATCATATAAAACCAAAATACTACCGTGAAAAACTAACCAAAACAGCAGGACAGGCAACAAGACAAAACATTGCCTATTTGAGTCAAACAACAGGAAAGCCACTATATCATGCGTTAAAAGCATTACAAGGATTTTAAAAAGGATTGTCGACGTTTAACTGTAAACTGTATTCTAAAAGGTTATGGATTTTAACAACATAGAAAACGCAGAGTGGATTGGAGCGAAAGGCACTTGACTCCTGCGGGACATAGAGGAAAGGTCGAGACCCCACAGCCGGAACGGCGAGGAGGCTCGACTTCCTCCCCGCGGAAAGCAAGTGCCTGTAGCGGAAAGGAACGGTCTATTGATCCCAAAAAATTTTACGAAAACAGCCTGACTATAAATAGAGTAAGTATAGAAAGCGTTAACAATAGAGATAGCAAACACACTGAAAAAGAGAGAAATTCCGACGATAAAAAATTTCTCCCACAAATACTTGACTCAAAC
>NZ_JVDT01000258.1 GCF_001076885.1 Bacillus sp. 522_BSPC | reverse complement strand
AAGAGTGCAAGAGTCGCAAGTAAAAGTACGAAAGTTGCAAGTAAAAGTACAAAAGCCGCAAGTAAAAGCAGGGAAGTCGCAAATAAAAGTACCAAACTCGCAACTAACCCCACATCAAATCCACAATCAAATTCCTTCTTCACTATTAAATTAACCGTATGAGTAAAATGTTTGTGGGTAGAAAATAATTTACCCTCTGGTTTGGTTGGTGGTCGTTAGACCGCCAACCAAACGCAAGCGCGGTAGTATGAGCAAAAATAAAGAAAAAGGGACTTTCTTTTTGTATAGTAGTGTTTGCGGACAAAACATACAAAAGGAGAAAGTCCCTATGAAACAAAATACCATAAAACTACCTACATTAAAAGAAATAGAAAGTGATTTATTTAAAACATTACAGGAAACTTTTTCGGAAGTTCTCGAGGAGCTGTTAACTGGGTATGACAGAGAAATAGCTGAACAACGAGATAAAGGAAGATATCAACTCAAAGATAAGAGAGCGATTCAGATGGACACCTTATTTGGATCTGTTTCAATTAAGCGAAATTACTATTGGGATCGTATCGGCAACAAATATGTCTATTTATTAGATCAATATTTACAGTTTGAGGGCGGTAAAGGATTTAGTCCAGTTGTGGAAGAAATGGCGATGGAATTGGCGGTTACTGGGCCATCATACAGACATGCATCTTCTACGTTAGAAAAATTACTTGGATACTCTGTAGCTAGTCATGAAGCGATTCGTCAACATTTATTACAAACAGAAGTTGTACCGAGCTTGCCAATCGAACCAAAAAGAAAGGTATTATTTATCGAAGTAGATGGCTTATTTATTAAACGGCAAGGTGGTAAGAAGCGCGGACGAGAAGAAAAGATCGCAGCTATCCATGAAGGTTGGTCTATGAATGGAAAGAGAGCCAGTCTTGTGGGAAAACGGCATTTTATTCATAAAGCAGAAGCACCTTTCTGGGAAGAGTTAGAACAATTTTTAATGGATACGTATCATTACGATCCAACTACTCATCTTTTAGCTATCAATGGGGACGGAGCTAGTTGGATAACTGCGTGCAGAGAGTATTTTCAAAAGAAAGCTTTTTTCACGATAGACAGATTCCACGTAGCTCGAGAAATCCAACGTATTTTTAAAGAACATCCTAGATATAAAGCGATACGAAAAAAGCTAGCTAAGTATGATGGAGAGGGATTATTAGTAGAGTTAAATAGTGCAGTGGCGACCCTGGATACAGAGAAAAAAGAAGAACGATTAGAAGCATTAATTAACCAGCTTTCTCCATATCCCGAGGCACTTGGAGACTATAGAATTTGGTTACAGGAACAAGGAATAGATACGAGTGATATGCGTCCGATGGGCAGCGCAGAAGGAACCATGAGTGTGTTTGCCAAGCGTCTGAAAAACGGAAGGGCATGGAGTGAAAAAGGAATAGATGCATTTATTCGATTCATGGTTGGCTTAAAAGATGGATTAGATATTAAAACACTGATCGGAACAATGACGAAACGATTGGAAGAGAAGGAATCAAATCATATAAAACCAAAATACTACCGTGAAAAACTAACCAAAACAGCAGGACAGGCAACAAGACAAAACATTGCCTATTTGAGTCAAACAACAGGAAAGCCACTATATCATGCGTTAAAAGCATTACAAGGATTTTAAAAAGGATTGTCGACGTTTAACTGTAAACTGTATTCTAAAAGGTTATGGATTTTAACAACATAGAAAACGCAGAGTGGATTGGAGCGAAAGGCACTTGACTCCTGCGGGACATAGAGGAAAGGTCGAGACCCCACAGCCGGAACGGCGAGGAGGCTCGACTTCCTCCCCGCGGAAAGCAAGTGCCTGTAGCGGAAAGGAACGGTCTATTGATCCCAAAAAATTTTACGAAAACAGCCTGACTATAAATAGAGTAAGTATAGAAAGCGTTAACAATAGAGATAGCAAACACACTGAAAAAGAGAGAAATTCCGACGATAAAAAATTTCTCCCACAAATACTTGACTCAAAC
>NZ_JVDT01000257.1 GCF_001076885.1 Bacillus sp. 522_BSPC | reverse complement strand
ATTTGTCTTCTTTGATGAGATGCTCCAGATAATACCCATAATTGCTTAGAAATAAACTAAAATAAAATAGATTTTCCTAAGTTTATTGTCACTTGGACATGCAAGACCTACTCCCTATTTACATAGTAATGAAGTATAGGCAAATGTCCTTGAATGTGGAGGTGGAAAGATGTCCGGAATCTTATTGTCGCTTGGAGCTTTATTAAAAGAATTAGTATTCCTTGTTTCCTATGTAAAAAATAACGCATTTCCCCAACCATTATCAGCGAGTGATGAAAAAAAATATTTAAGGTTGATGGCTGAAGGAGATTCCCATGCAAGAAATATGTTAATAGAGCATAACTTGCGCTTAGTTGCCCATATTGTGAAAAAATTTGAAAATACAGGTGAAGATTCAGAGGATCTAATTTCGATTGGAACCATCGGTCTTATAAAAGGGATAGAAAGCTTTTCAGAGGGAAAAGGGACGAAATTGGCTACTTATGCGGCTCGGTGTATAGAAAATGAAATCCTAATGCATTTAAGAGCACTGAAAAAAACAAAAAAGGATGTATCCCTGCATGACCCCATTGGTCAGGATAAAGAAGGAAACGAGATTAGCCTCATTGATGTTTTGAAATCAGAATCAGAAGATGTTGTAAATACTATTCAGTTGAATATGGAGCTTGAAAAAGTGAAAGAATATATTGATGTGTTAGATGAAAGAGAGAAAGAAGTAATCATTGGAAGATTTGGACTCGATTTAAAGAAGGAAAAAACACAACGAGAAATTGCGAAAGAACTAGGAATTTCAAGAAGCTATGTTTCTCGGATTGAAAAAAGAGCTTTGATGAAAATGTTTCATGAGTTTTACCGAGCAGAAAAGGAAAAAAAGCGCAAAAATGATTAGCGTTTATACATAAGGATGTTATAAAAAGGTGCATTCTTATGAGGGTAAAATTTTTTCATTAGCTTGAAATTGTAAAAAGAAAGTAATAGGAAAATAGAAGGCTAGAAGAAGCATCTAAAGTCATTGGATAAATCTATGACTAGGTGCTTTTTCTAATCCTTAATATTTCACATAGTGGATAAACTCTGTATTATCTGTAGCTACGGTTTTTACTATATCGCCCTGCCGATTTTTATAAATCTCATATTCACGATAAACCTCTACAATAAAGCCATCCTCTTCTTTCGTCTCTTCTAATTTGTATTCCAGTTCGGGTGCACCGAATATTTCATCTGTATTACTTGAAACCTCTTGATCTTCATTTGTTGGACTATAAAAGAGAACCTGATTTTTATTGATGCTGGCCGTTGGGGTTTCTATGTATGCAATAAAAGCAAGAAGTACAATAACCAATATAAAAGAGATTTTTTTCACAATTAATCTCCTCCTTCCATTTCATTGTATGCATGTCCTTTAGAAGTATGCGAACAAGAAACGAAGGAGTTTTTTAGAACTGGAAAATTTAATCATTTTTATCTATAAAATATCATATCGTAAAAAGTACATGCCTTACTATTATTGAAAGACTGGAGGCTAAGCATCTAGCGTGAAAAGAAGAATAAACAAATAATCTTCAAATCGTGTAAATATTTTATAATAATTGTAATATAAATGAAATATAAATGTTTCTTTCAAAAGGGTTAGAGCTAACGGAAGGGGTTGAAGATTGGTGTTTAGGAGGCTGCTGCTAGTTATCTCACTATTGCTATCTATCCTTACTAATGGACCGAATCATGAAAAAAATGAACTTATAGCAAGTAATCAGCAAGATCAAACGATTGTAACTATTTCTGAGATAAAAGATATGGTTAGAAATATGCAAACAAAAGCAGACGTCAACTCCATTCTAGGTAGGAACTATCAAGAAATAAGAGGAGAATTGTACAATAATACTGTATGGAGATTTGATTTGTATCCCGTCTCAAACTATCAATATATGTCAAAATTTGACACGGTAGATTCTGAAGGTTTACAGGAAGGATTAGTGAAATATATTATTTTTATCAGTTTTGGTGAAGAGGATAATATTATCAGTAAATCTATTTATTATTGCGATATAAAAGGAAATATTTATGAAGTAAAATATATTGAGAATACAGAAAAAGAAGTTATACTATTTTAATCATACATTCGATGAAGTCATCTTGATTATGTTACTAACTATCTACTTTTTCATAATACTTAGGCTTTCAAACAAGCGATTTTTCACCACCTTTCTATACTATTAGAAAGGTGGTGAAAAGTATGGTAAAAATTTTTATCGATCCAGGTCATGGTGGCTCTGATTCTGGTGCAGTAGGAAATGGATTACTAGAAAAAAATATCACATTAATGGTTGCACAAGAAATCAATCTTATACTTCAAAACGAATATGAAGATATTGCTATTCGAATGAGTCGTACGGGAGATGCTACAGTGAGCTTGTCAGAAAGAACAGAGGCGGCTAATAACTGGAATGCTGATTTTTATCTTTCTATTCATATAAATGCTGGTGGTGGAACAGGCTTTGAAAGCTATATATATCCAGGGATTGGTGAACCTACAACAACTTATCAAGAATTAATTCATGAGCAAGTAGTTGCTGATACAGGCTTTATTGATAGAGGAAGGAAGCGTGCAAATTTCTATGTGTTAAGAGAAACACGTATGCCTGCATTATTAACAGAAAATGGTTTTATCGATACAACGTCAGATGCTAACCGCCTAAAAGAAAGCAATTTTATTGTGAAAATTGCTAGAGGTCATGTCCTTGGTTTAGAAAAAGCATTTTCATTAACAAAAAAGCAATCTAAGCCAATATACCGTGTGCAAATTGGTGCATTTTCAGAAAAAGTAAATGCTGTTAACCTAGCAGCACAAGCAAGTGAAAAAGGATTTGAAACAGCCGTTCTATTTCGAAATAACCTCTATATTGTACAAATTGGAGCCTTTAGCAGTAGAAATAATGCCGAGCAATTGGCTGCAAAGGCAGAAGATGCAGGTTTTTCGACTTATCTTTCTAATTAGTATAGGAGAATTAGTGAATATATAAAGCAATTTTTGTGATAGAGGAAAATCATTAGAAAATAGGACAATTGCCTAAAACATTGGGTACAAATAAAGAATATTTTATAGAAGAGAGGAGGAATATTAATGGTTGGTTATGGATACCCGAATCAAATACCACCAGCTGTTCCACTTGGAGGAGTAGGACCAACTCCAGTTGGATATGGATTTGGAGCACCTTATGCTGCATACGGAGGCGTATATGGAGGTTCCAGTGGTGTCTGGTATGCATTCTTAATTATTCTGTTTATTGTTATCATTCTTTTTTGGGGTGTTTGGGTATTTGGTGGCTACTTTCGTTAATTAGCATGAAGGATAAGAGAAAATGGAAAGAGCCCCGAAAATCTTCGGAAACAGTCATAGTATTAACCATCAATGGGGAAGAAAGAAATTCCCATTGATGGAAATTTTACTTTATTTACGATTCTTAAGTATGAGTAAAATGTTTGTGGGTAGAAAATAATTTACCCTCTGGTTTGGTTGGTGGTCGTTAGACCGCCAACCAAACGCAAGCGCGGTAGTATGAGCAAAAATAAAGAAAAAGGGACTTTCTTTTTGTATAGTAGTGTTTGCGGACAAAACATACAAAAGGAGAAAGTCCCTATGAAACAAAATACCATAAAACTACCTACATTAAAAGAAATAGAAAGTGATTTATTTAAAACATTACAGGAAACTTTTTCGGAAGTTCTCGAGGAGCTGTTAACTGGGTATGACAGAGAAATAGCTGAACAACGAGATAAAGGAAGATATCAACTCAAAGATAAGAGAGCGATTCAGATGGACACCTTATTTGGATCTGTTTCAATTAAGCGAAATTACTATTGGGATCGTATCGGCAACAAATATGTCTATTTATTAGATCAATATTTACAGTTTGAGGGCGGTAAAGGATTTAGTCCAGTTGTGGAAGAAATGGCGATGGAATTGGCGGTTACTGGGCCATCATACAGACATGCATCTTCTACGTTAGAAAAATTACTTGGATACTCTGTAGCTAGTCATGAAGCGATTCGTCAACATTTATTACAAACAGAAGTTGTACCGAGCTTGCCAATCGAACCAAAAAGAAAGGTATTATTTATCGAAGTAGATGGCTTATTTATTAAACGGCAAGGTGGTAAGAAGCGCGGACGAGAAGAAAAGATCGCAGCTATCCATGAAGGTTGGTCTATGAATGGAAAGAGAGCCAGTCTTGTGGGAAAACGGCATTTTATTCATAAAGCAGAAGCACCTTTCTGGGAAGAGTTAGAACAATTTTTAATGGATACGTATCATTACGATCCAACTACTCATCTTTTAGCTATCAATGGGGACGGAGCTAGTTGGATAACTGCGTGCAGAGAGTATTTTCAAAAGAAAGCTTTTTTCACGATAGACAGATTCCACGTAGCTCGAGAAATCCAACGTATTTTTAAAGAACATCCTAGATATAAAGCGATACGAAAAAAGCTAGCTAAGTATGATGGAGAGGGATTATTAGTAGAGTTAAATAGTGCAGTGGCGACCCTGGATACAGAGAAAAAAGAAGAACGATTAGAAGCATTAATTAACCAGCTTTCTCCATATCCCGAGGCACTTGGAGACTATAGAATTTGGTTACAGGAACAAGGAATAGATACGAGTGATATGCGTCCGATGGGCAGCGCAGAAGGAACCATGAGTGTGTTTGCCAAGCGTCTGAAAAACGGAAGGGCATGGAGTGAAAAAGGAATAGATGCATTTATTCGATTCATGGTTGGCTTAAAAGATGGATTAGATATTAAAACACTGATCGGAACAATGACGAAACGATTGGAAGAGAAGGAATCAAATCATATAAAACCAAAATACTACCGTGAAAAACTAACCAAAACAGCAGGACAGGCAACAAGACAAAACATTGCCTATTTGAGTCAAACAACAGGAAAGCCACTATATCATGCGTTAAAAGCATTACAAGGATTTTAAAAAGGATTGTCGACGTTTAACTGTAAACTGTATTCTAAAAGGTTATGGATTTTAACAACATAGAAAACGCAGAGTGGATTGGAGCGAAAGGCACTTGACTCCTGCGGGACATAGAGGAAAGGTCGAGACCCCACAGCCGGAACGGCGAGGAGGCTCGACTTCCTCCCCGCGGAAAGCAAGTGCCTGTAGCGGAAAGGAACGGTCTATTGATCCCAAAAAATTTTACGAAAACAGCCTGACTATAAATAGAGTAAGTATAGAAAGCGTTAACAATAGAGATAGCAAACACACTGAAAAAGAGAGAAATTCCGACGATAAAAAATTTCTCCCACAAATACTTGACTCAAAC
>NZ_JVDT01000256.1 GCF_001076885.1 Bacillus sp. 522_BSPC | reverse complement strand
AAGAGAGCTATGTGAAAGAAAAGGTGTCATTATACATGAAGCAAATGCCTGTCCGGATCATATCCATATGTTGGTTAGTATTCCACCAAAATTAAGTGTATCGCAGTTCATGGGTTACCTAAAAGGAAAAAGTAGCCTGATGATATTTGATCGACATGCGAATTTGAAATATCGCTATGGGAATCGGAAATTTTGGTGTCGTGGTTTCTACGTTGATACCGTGGGGAGAAATAAGAAACAAATACAAGAATATATAAGAAATCAGCTGAAAGAAGATTATATGGCTGATCAGCTAACGTTGTTCGAAGAATTCGATCCGTTCACGGGTGAGAAAAATCGGAAGTAAATAAAGAAATTCTTTAGAATTGGTGAGTGAATGTGGTGCAGAAGGGAAACCTTTTCAGTGGGCCTTTAAGGCCGAGGCCGGTAAGAGAGGCTTTTAGCCGCAGAGCAAACCACCAGTTCACACTGGTGGTTTTGATTTGAAAAATAGGAAGGAGAGCTAATACAACCCCCTTCGTATATTTAGTAAGATGGAAGGGAATAGGTAAAAAGTAATAGTTGGACCCACTTATAAACTTCAATTAGTCAAAACCAGATCAACTATCCATAACGGTTGGATGAACTAGCCATCAGTAAAGGCATGAAAGAAAATTTTCACTTTAATGAAATGGAAAGATAAAGATTGGAGGATGGTTTTTGTATGGCGAGATTTAACTTTTTAAAAGATAAGGCTCTGTTAAACTTTAATGTTGATTTTCTATGCAAAATTATCATTTTAAAATTTATCAAAAAATTTTAAAAATTTAAATGTATATATTTTTAAAGCGTGTTACATTCGAAATGTAACAAACAATACTAATTAAGAAAGGAAGAAAGAACTTAATGAAATTTAAAGTCGAAACACTCCCAAACTATCGCATTGCTTATATGCGACGAGTTGGTCAATATGGTCCAGCTAATATTGAAGTAATGGAGAAATTAAAAAAATGGGCTAAGGAGAAAAAACTTCTTGAATCTGCAATCCTATTTGCAATTCCACAAGATAATCCAGAAACAACATTAGCTGATAATTGTAGATTTGATGCCTGTATTGTTATTTCAACTGATTATCAAGTGGATGATTCAGTTTTCGAAGGTGAACTTTCTGGTGGAAAGTACCTTATTTACGAAGTTAAACATACAGCAGAAGATATTCAAAAAGCATATTCTGATATTTTTCCATCCCTACGAAGCAATGGGTATCAAATGGATAACAAACCCATTATGGAAAAATACATTGGTGATATGATTAGCAACCCTTATTGCGAAATATGTGTACCCGTAAAACCATTATAGTTTGATTAGCTTTTTTACTTGTTTACTTTTTCATCACCAGGAAATAAAAATTGAAGAAATAGAACAAGAAATTATCAGTACCACCAACTTCTTGTTCTATTTTCAATAATTGACCTGTTAGAAAAAGAATCATAACACTTTGAATTTAGACAGTCGTAAACTGTCATATGTGTCAGTCATTTCAAATACAAATGATGTTAATAGAAATTCCTTAATATGCTGTTTAGTGCTTTCGTTACTGCGACTGTCTACAAACAAGAACCAAGCAAGGTAATTGTCGAGATATTTGGTGGCGACACCTTTAAAGCGGTCAATCCACTTCTTCATCCGAGAATGAAAGCTGTTCACATTTTGAATGTGATATAAGCCTTTAATAACGTGCTTTCCATCATCTGATTTGATTCGGTAATGCTCTAATCCTTTTTCTTTCGCATACGTTTTGTAGGCTCTCCAAGCATCGGTGACAAGCACATTGTCGGAGGATAGTTTAGAGCCAATAAGTTTTTCAACTTTGGTCTTCACAATACGACCCATACAAGAAATTTTGGAGACAGTTGCTTTTGTGCGGTCTCTTGCGACAAGAACACATACTTGTTCGTGGCTAATTCCTCTGTGTTTGGATTTTCCTCCACGCTTTCGAGGCTTCCGTTCTGTAATGCCACGTTCTCCTTTTTGAGAGTACAAGAAATAGGTCTCGTCAACTTCAACGATACCTTCAAAATGGTCAAAATCTATTTGTTTTAAGGCAGACAGCAGTTTATGTCTCCAGTAAAAAAGCGTAACCCAAGTAATCCCTACGATTTCAGCCGATTTTCGCAGGGAATAGCCTTTGAACATACAGTCCACAAATGTAATCCATTCGTCACCTTTTCTGGTGCGATAAAGAACGGTATTAGTCGTATCCGTAAAGGTTTTACAACAACTTTTACAACGATACCGCTGACGACCTTTGACTTTTCCAAATCGAACAACGTGTTCTGAGGAACAATGAGGGCATTCAAATCCTTCCTTGAAACGAGTTTCTCTCATTTCATTGATAAGCCGACCACCAACGGAAGATGCAGGGTCAACATAGCGTTTTACCCATTGATAAACTTGTTCCTTTTTAGTATGAGACAATTTGTCGAGATACTTTAATAAATTATTAAACGCCTTGTCCACCCTAACCATCTCCCGAATGTTTGTTCTTATAATGATTATATCAAGAATTCGGACAAGCATCAAATATCAACATTTATCTTTAACAGAGCCAAAGATAAAAAAATAGAATTAGAGGAGCACCCTATAAAATTAGGTAACTTAGAATATTTATTAAACAAGGAAACGTTTTATGCCATATTTGAAAAACATCCGGATATTGTATTTACATTGGATATCCATGGAAAAGTATTGCATTATAATCCATCGTTTAAACAAATACTTGGTATGAAAAAAAGGACTTGGATAAAAACGTTAGTAAAATTTATATAAAAAAGCATCAACATATTAGAAAAAGTTATATAAATAAGGCATTAAGTGGAGAAAGTCAAAATTTCAAAGCTAAAATAATCCATAGGAATGGTCAAACACTAAACTTTGAAATTACATATATTCCAATTATGGGAGAAAAAGAGCAAGTCCTTGGCATTTATGGAATTGCAAAAGATATAACCTTGTTGACAAAGAATAGACAAGAGTTATTGAAAGTTAAAGAGAATCTTGAATTAGCCCAACAAGTAGCAAAGATCGGAAGTTGGGAATATGACATTGTCAAAGATCAAGTTTATTGGTCAAAGCAGATTTATGAAATATATGGAATTGATCAGAAAATGTTTACTCCTACCTATAAGAAAATAGTGGCCTTCGTTCATCCAGAAGATCGTCTATATTTCGATTCCATCTACGAAACTGCACTTAAGAATAGAGAAAGCTGCACAATGGAATATAGAATTAGAAGAATGGATGGTAATACTATTTATGTGTTTGTTCAAGCAGAATTGATTTTGGATGAAAATTCCCGTCCGATAAAATATGTAGGAGTTATTCAAGATATAACAAAAAGAAAAGTTGCAGAAAATAAGTTAGTAGAAGCTGAAGAGAGATTTAGAAATATTTATGATAATTTAGAGGTTGGCATTTGGTCTTTTGATGTTGTAAAAAATAAATTTCTGCTAACTTCCCCAGGTGTTAAATTTGTTACGGGATATAACACAGAAGAGATGAGGGAAATGGAATGGGAGTCTATTATTCATCCAGATGATTTATCAGACTATAGACAATTAAGGGGAAAATTATCGCATGGTGAATCCCTTACTCATACCTATCGAATTATCTCCAAACAAGGAGAAATAAAATGGGTGCAAGATCAAACGATACCTGTTTTAGATAAGGCAGGAGATGTAAAAAGATTAGATGGAATTGTTTCAGACATCACTTTTTTAAAGAAAAGTAAGGAAAAAATAACGCATTTAGCCTATCACGATTATTTAACTGATTTGTCTAATAAACGAATGTTTGATGAAAAGATGGAAGAAATAATTCAGACTTCCCAACGAAATAATCAAAATTTTTCTGTTCTATATTTGAATCTAGACAGATTTAAACAGATTAATGAGAGACTAGGTCATGTTATTGGCGATAAGCTATTACAACAATTTACAACAAGGTTGGATCGGAAGCTGAAAATGACTAATTATTTATTTGCAAGACTTGGTGGAGATGAATTCGGTATTCTGCTTTGGGATTTTGAGCAACCAGACTTTCCAGTAACGATTGCAAAGAGAATTATCGATTCCATGAAACTGTCTTTTATAATCGATGAATATGAATTGTTTGTAACGACAAGTGTTGGTATCAGTACTTTTCCAATTGATGGACAAACAAAAGAAGAACTAGTAAAAAAAGCAGACGCTGCTTTGCATAGAGCAAAGGAAATGGGCAAAAACAATTATCAAATTTATTCTACTTTGTTAAATATATCTTCCTTCAAGCAATTTCAGCTAGAAAGAGATTTATATAAAGCACTAGATCAAAAAGAATTTTTTCTTCAGTTTCAGCCTAG
Source organism: Bacillus sp. 522_BSPC (assembly GCF_001076885.1). Classification (GTDB taxonomy): domain Bacteria; phylum Bacillota; class Bacilli; order Bacillales; family Cytobacillaceae; genus Niallia; species Niallia hominis. Next base: position 22,570 of record NZ_JVDT01000256.1, on the reverse strand, counting down.
AGTAGAGGCGTCTTCTGGTAAAATGGTAAGTGCAGAAGCGCTTGTACGATGGGCAAATCCAGAATGGGGATATGTTTCTCCAAGAGAATTTATTCCCATTGCCGAAGAAAATGGGTTGATTCTACCTATTGGTGATTGGGTTTTTCGAGAGGTTTGTAACAGAATCTCCATTTGGAGAAGCATGAACCTACCTATTGTACCTATCTCTATTAATATTTCAGCGCAAAGATTATTGAAAAGTGATTTTATTCCAAATGTTATTCACACCTTAAGAGAAACGAATACAGATCCTTCCTTAATCGAATTTGAGATAACAGAGACTACTTTAATACAATATGAAGAAATTGTCACATTAGCTGTTCAACAATTGAAAAAAATTGGAATTCGTATTGCATTAGACGACTTTGGAACGGGTTATTCTTCGTTAACTTATTTAAAACAATATCCAATTGATACGATCAAGTTAGATCGGTCTTTTGTAAGGAACATAACTGATTCCAAAAAGGATGCAATGATTGTCAAATCGATGATCTTTTTAGCAAAAGGATTGGATATGAAAATTGTCGCAGAGGGCGTAGAAACAAAGGAGCAATTATCTTTATTAAAGCAACAAGAATGTGATGAAATACAAGGATTTTTATTTAGTAAATCAGTTGGAGAAGAAGTATTTCAATCCTTTTTGCAAAACAAGATTTTAAAACCAATAGATCCACAATGGGAGAGGGAAGATATGACAAATAGAAGGAATTTCTATCGGATTAATTTACTGCGTCCCTTACAGGCAACGATGTCTTTAGTATCCATTAAAGGGAAAAAAGTTAAGTTAGGGAAAACTGAAATTCTTATTGAAGATATAGGAATTGGTGGATTAAGAATTCTCTCGCATATAGATTTACCTGTTAGACCAGATATTGACTTACAATTTGAAACATTTATATTAAATGAGCATGTAGAATTGTCTGGACATATTGTCTGGAAACATGAAGTAAATGATATTTACCAATATGGTATCCAATTTGTAATGAAGAATAAAGAAAGAGATTATTTTGCCAAACTATTAAATAAATTTTCAGTGCAATATCGTAAAAATCCTTTATTAACCAATTGTAGTTTTATAAATGAGGAAAAAATAAGCTATCTTAAAAAGCTTCAATAATTAGGAAATTTTTCTTATATTATTATAGAGAAACTATGTGCAATCAATAAGAATTCAAGGAAATCTTTATGATTAATCAAATGGAGAAATTCTAAAGGGAAATCCAGCCTTTGAGGAGATGCTTGGGTGGAAAGTAGAAGAAATGATTATGCTATCTACATCCCCTATTTATCCAGAATTTCATCTAAAACAAGTAAATTACTTTCTAGAGGATTTAAGGAGTGGGCAAAGAATTCCGAGTTTTCAAACACAGTGAATGCGTAAAGATGGTGCTCTTATTGACGTAGTTGCTACGTATAGACCTGTTAATAAAGGAACTATTTTAGCTGTTGGCACTTACAAGGATGTAACGGAATATACACAAGTTTTGAAAAAACAAGAGGAAAGCGAGGAAAAGTTTGAACGTGTGGTAGAAGCTGCCCCTGAAGCCATCGTCATACTTACTGACGAAAAAATAAGCTTTATTAATCAAACTGGTTTAGAACTTCTAAAGGCGAAAAATAAGAATCAATTTACGATTGTCTTGCCGGAATTAAGTAAACTCGAGGATGTTTTCGATAGCTGGTAGAATTCTCAGAATAGTGAATGAAAAAATGTTGATAAGTGGAAATGAATTGGAGATTTCGACTAGTATAGGAATTTCCTTTTATGCGCCCCATTCCCCTTGTAATATAGAGGACTTATTTAAACAGGCGGATAAAGAATTATATAAAGTGAAAGAAAAAGGTGGGAATAGTTTTTCTTATAAACAAGAGTCTACTTAATAGAGCTTTTTTCATTATATTAAAAAATACCACAAAACAAAATGTGGTATTTTTTATTTTCTGCACTATTTCTTGGGTATGAAAGAAAGTAAGTTTGGGGTTTCTACTTGTAATAAGTTTTGACTTTTTCTAGCTTTATTGCTAATTTTTTATATGTAGTATTTCAACTTTTATCCATATTTACAAGGCAAACATTATTTTTTGATTACATTTATATAAGTTGTCATTTATTTAGGGTAAAATAAATTGCAAGCTTAAAAGAAAAGGAGAATTTCTTCATGAAAGGGATTATACTAGCTGGTGGAAGTGGCACGAGACTCTATCCACTTACTTTAGTGACAAGTAAACAGCTTTTACCAATTAACGATAAACCAATGATTTATTATCCACTTTCCACCTTAATGTTAGCGGGAATTAAAGATATTTTAATTATTTCAACACCAGAGGATACGCCTCGATTTGAAGCATTACTCGGGGACGGTTCTCAATTTGGAATTACCTTACAATATAAAGTGCAACCGAAGCCAGAAGGATTAGCGCAGGCTTTTATTATTGGCGAGGAATTCATCGGAAATGATTCTGTTGCGATGATTTTAGGGGACAATATTTATTATGGTAGTGGAATGAGAAAACTTCTGCAACGTGCTGCTAAAAAAGAGAGAGGGGCAACGGTATTTGGCTACCATGTACAGGATCCTGAGCGTTTTGGGGTAGTGGAATTTAATGCAGATGGAAAAGTCTTGAGCGTGGAAGAAAAACCGGAAGCTCCTAAGTCTAATTACGCGATAACAGGCTTATATTTTTATGATAATCGTGTTGTGGAGATTGCGAAAAATGTAGAGCCTTCTCATCGTGGGGAACTAGAAATTACCTCTATTAATGAAGCTTATTTGCGACTTGAAGAATTAGAAGTAGAATTACTTGGTAGAGGATTTACTTGGTTAGATACAGGAACCCATCAAAGTTTATTAGATGCATCTAATTTTGTTCGAACTATTGAAGACCATCAAGGTATTAAAATTGCTGCACCAGAGGAAATTGGTTATATTAATGGCTGGATTACGAATGATTCTCTAATCGAACAAGGGAATCTCTATTCCAAAACAGGTTATGGTCAATATTTATTAAAGGTCGCAAAAGGTGATATTAAATATTAAGCAGATTTGAGGTGCTTTAGGATGGAAATTACAGAAACATTTATCGAAGGGTTAAAAGTAGTGGAACCAAAGGTATTCGGAGACCATCGTGGTTGGTTTATGGAAACCTATAATGAAGAGAGCTTTCAAAAAGCAGGAATCAATATTTCATTTGTACAGGATAATCAATCCTTTTCTGCAACAAAAGGAACACTTCGCGGCTTGCATTATCAATTAAATCCAAAGGCGCAAACAAAATTAGTCCGTTGTACAAAAGGGGCTATTTATGATGTGGCAGTAGATATTCGTAAAAATAGTCCAACATTTGGAAAATGGTTTGGGATTGAGCTTTCTGCCGAAAATAAAAAACAGCTATTAATCCCACAAGGGTTTGCACACGGATTTATGACGATCACGGACGATGTCGAAGTGCAGTATAAAGTGGATAACCTATATGCTCCAGATTGTGACCGAGGCATTCTTTGGAATGATCCTGCTATTGGCATTGAATGGCCATTAGACATAACACCTGTTCTTTCCGAGAAAGATGAAAAAGCGCCATTACTAAAAGACGCTGAACACAATTTTACTTTTGGTGAAAATAAATGAAGATTTTAGTAACAGGCTATTCTGGGCAATTAGGCTATGATGTTGTTTTAGAAGGAAAAAAACGTGGATATGAAATGATTGGTGTTGGCCACAAGGAACTGGACATCACAAAGGAAGAACAAGTGCAAAGCTATGTACATACCGTGAAGCCAGATGCGATTATTCATTGTGCAGCCTATACGGCGGTGGATCATGCAGAGGACGATAAAGAAACCTGTTTCGATGTCAATGTGAATGGGACGAAGTATTTGGCAGCTGCGGCAAAAGGTATGGATGCTAAATTTATTTATATTAGTACAGACTATGTGTTTGAAGGCACAGGTACCGAGCCTTTTACGGAAGAAGATGCAGCAAATCCTGTTGGTTACTATGGATTAACAAAGTATGAAGGGGAAAAAGCTGTTCAGTCCCTATTGGACAAGTACTTTATTGTTCGTATTTCTTGGGTATTTGGCATCAATGGCAATAACTTTATTAAAACAATGCTTCGTCTGGCAGAAACAAGAGACGAATTGAATGTAGTAGGGGATCAATATGGTTCTCCTACCTATACCTTTGATTTAGCGAAGCTTTTAGTAGATATGGTAGAAACGGAGAAATACGGAGTTTATCATGCTTCTAATGAAGGGTTTACCACATGGGCAGACTTTGCGAAAGAAATTTTTCAAGTAGCGGGAAAAAAAGTGAAAGTAAATAGTATTACAACGGAAGAATATCCGACTAAAGCCGTTCGACCAAAGAACTCTCGTATGTCAAAGGACAAGCTAGAGAAGAATGGCTTTACCCGCCTTCCTGCATGGCAGGATGCATTAACGCGATATATCGTTGAATTACAAGAAGAGGTGAACTAAGGTGGCAAGAAAGAAAGTATTAGTAACAGGTGGCGCAGGCTTTATCGGCGGAAACTTTGTGCAATATATGGTCAACAAATATCCAGATTACGATATTTATAATTTAGATTTATTAACCTATGCAGGAGATTTAACGAAGCATAAGGAGATCGAAAAGAAGGATAACTATCATTTCGTAAAGGCCGATATTGCAGATCGAGACGCAATATCAGCTCTTTTTGAAAAGGAAAAGTTTGACTATGTGACTCATTTTGCAGCAGAAAGCCATGTGGACCGTTCGATTACAGATCCAGAAATCTTTGTCGTGACGAACGTTCTTGGTACGCAAGTGTTACTTGATGCGGCAAAAGAGATTGGTGTAAAGAAATTTGTTCATGTATCGACAGACGAAGTGTATGGAGAACTAGATTTCGATCCAACAACCTTCTTCACAGAAGATACACCATTACAGCCAAATAGCCCATATAGTGCAAGTAAGGCATCTTCTGATATGCTGGTTCGCGCTTACCATGAGACATTTGGCTTGCCAATTAATATTACACGTTGTTCGAATAACTATGGACCATACCATTTCCCAGAGAAGTTAATTCCATTAACGATTTCTCGCGTATTAAATGATCAAAAGATTCCTGTTTATGGAGACGGTAAAAACATTCGTGATTGGTTGCATGTATTGGATCACTGTGCGGCAATTGATTTAGTGCTTCATGAAGGAGCAAATGGCGAAGTGTACAATGTTGGTGGTCATAACGAACGTACAAACCTAGAAGTAGTAAAAACAATCATTAGTACATTAGGCAAGTCAGAAGAGTTAATCGAATTCGTAACCGATCGCTTAGGTCATGATAAACGCTATGCGATTGATCCAACTAAACTTGAAGCGTTAGGTTGGAAACCAACCTATACATTCGAATCTGGGATTGCCCAAACGATTCAATGGTATCTAGACAACAAAGAATGGTGGGAGCAAATCATTAGCGGCGAATATCAGAATTATTTTGAGAAGCAGTATACTTTGTAAGAAGATAATTATTAATATAGGAAGAGTTAGCTTTTAAATGCTAAAAGGGCCTGTCTTTATAGTGTATTTCACTATTAGACAGGCCCTTATTGCTTTGGAGGATTGTTTCTGAAATATTTATATACTCGTTTGTTAAGATATAGAAAGAATTAAAGAATCTAGTTTAGATTTTCTGCCTTCAAAAACGGTGGTAATGGAGTATTCCCCGACTGGAATATCAAATGTTGCTACTACTTTCGCTTGTTTTCCATCGCCAATAAGAAAAGCTTTTACTTTCCTTTCTTGGTTATTATCTCCGTCTCCCATTTCCTTTAAGATAATCGATCCTTTTATTTTCGTTTCACCAAAGACTTGTACATTTGGTAACTCAATTGTAATAGTCCTTTGATCTTTTTCTTTTTCAATCTGCAAATCCTCATTTTGGGGATTTGCAACACTAACAATACTATGAACCTTACTTCCGATATCAAGGCTAAGTAATTGGGATTTATTTGTATAGGACACGGCGGTTCTTCCATTAACAAGGGCTGCTTCAATATACCCTTCTGACCCTACAATTCCTCGATGGAAAGTCATACCAAGAGCGGAAAATCTTGCAGCGATATCCCATGGACTTTTTCTTAAAGGAGAACCCATTGCTGCATTTTCCATATTAATGCTAAATTGCATATTTCCTTTAAAAGTGATTTTAGATTCTGGTAAATGCCTTATTTCAACACGAGAAGAAGATACGGGAGTCTCCCAAGTAACTCTTGTATTTCGATCCTTTATACTTGCTTTAAAGGAATTATCCTTTATTTCTTCGGTTAGGTCTAAATAGTGATCAGGAATGATTTGTTTTAAATCAGAAGGAATAGCTCTGAAAATTCTCTCTTCCGTATACTCCAACAAATAAGGACGCTTTTCGTCAACGGACATTTCTGTTTCAACATCTAATGTCAATAATCCATCTTGCCATTGAACATTTTTAGCATAAGGTCTAGCGGTTATTCCTTTATCATTTTTAGCTAATTCTTTTAAAGCTTCTAAATTATTATTTCGCAATAAATAAGAACGTAATTGATTTATTTTATTTAGTTCATCATCAATATATAAAGGAATCAGGTCTTCTGCCACTTTTTTTGCATAGTCAAATTCAATCTGGATTCTATCTTCGGATTTATCAAGCAGCCATGCACCTAGTATTCCAAGAACTCTCGATTGATACCAATGTTTTAACATAAAATCGAGATCTTCTTTGTTGGAAATGGTTTCTGTAAAAAATGTAATTAATTTACGAATTTGCTCCCATTTTTCATGAGGGTCTCTTCCAAAACTGCTAGAGTTATTTGCTCCAGTATCAATCCAATAGTAAGAAGGATAATCTGCTAAAATGGCAACTTTAGCACCACATGAAAAAACTTTTGTATTAAAGTAAACATCTTCCCATAAGACTCTAGCACCTTCATTAAACGTTATATCATTTTCCAATAAAAATTCTCTACGGTAAAATTTATGTGGTGTCATTGGTAATAGAGACTGAATGCCAAGTTTTTCAGCTGAAGGATTATTTTCTTTAAATTGATCCCAGCCCCAAGACCATCCTTTTGTTCGAACTTCTTTAGCATTTACAACATCAGCATTATTTGCAATCCCATATTCATAAACTTTCTCGAATGTCTCAGGGAAAACTGTATCATCATGATCTAAATAAAGAATATAATGACCACTTGCTAACTTTGTTCCTACATTTCGCGGTCTGCTTCCCCAGCCGGAATTCGGAATTTGCTGAACAATTATATTAGATCTCTCTGTTGCTAATTCTTTCAGAACTTCATATATATTGGTTGTAGATCCGTCATCAATAAAGATGATTTCATATTCGTCCATACTCATTGTTTGAGCATCGATAGATTTAATTAAACGATCTAAAGCTTCTGGATCTGTGTTGTATGTAGGTATCATTACACTTATTTTAACTAGCTTTTCCTTCTTTGAAGAACCCAGCGAAAGGAATAATTCCTTAATACTTCTTAATTTTCGGTTCATCTTCTATTTCCTCCGATTTTGAAAATGTTTATTATCTACATTTTTTTTCCTAAGTAAATAATATAACATAAATCCACCATAATACACTATTAACAACCCTTTATGTTAGGTATCATTTCCTTTTGTTATATGCCTATAGATGGTGGGGGAACATTTCTCTAACTTTTAGGGGGATTGAGGAGAATGGCTTACTTGATAAAGTGAAATTCAAGCAGATTAGTTTGTTTCCAGGATAGCAATTGATATGATAAAGAATGAATTCAACATGAAAGGACGTTGCAAAATGGCAAATTTAAATATACCTTTATCTGTACTAAACCTTGCTCCTATTCGCGAGGGACAAAATTCTAAAGAAGCCATTGAATCAATGGTGGATTTAGCTCAAGCAACTGAAAAAATGGGTTATAAAAGATATTGGATTGCAGAACATCATAATACAGCTACACTTGTTAGTTCGGCGACAGCAATATTAATAAAGCATACGCTTGAACATACAAATAGTATTAGTGTAGGATCTGGTGGAGTGATGCTACCTAATCATTCTCCACTAGTTGTAGCAGAGCAATTTGGAACGATGGCGACAATCTATCCAAATCGCGTGGATTTAGGGCTTGGGAGAGCTCCTGGAACGGATATGCTAACCGCAAGCGCCTTGAGAAGATCGCAAAAGGATTCTGTCTATACGTTTCCAGAGGATGTTAATGCTCTTCTGACATATTTTGGTCCAGAAGAAGATCAAGGGTATGTAAAAGCCCATCCAGGTGTTGGAACCAATGTACCGATTTACATTCTTGGTTCTTCCACTGATTCCGCCTATTTAGCGGCAAGCTTAGGATTGCCTTATGTTTTTGCTTCTCATTTTGCGCCAAGATATATGGCAGATGCAATTAAGATTTATCGTGATCGTTTCAAGCCTTCGAAGTATTTAGATAAACCTTATATGATGGTTTGTTTAAATTTAATTGCTGCTGAAACGGATGAAGAGGCTGCTGTTTTACAGACATCCACTCATCAGTTTTTCCTTAATGTAGTACGTGGTACACAAATGCCTCTTCAGCCACCAGTGGAAAGCCTAGATGGACTTTGGAACCCACAGGAAGAAGAAATGGCAAAATCAATGTCAAGTGTTACTCTATTGGGAAGTAAAGATTCGGTTCGTAAGCAGCTTACAGCTTTTCAAGAACGCTTTAATGTGGACGAGATCATGGCTGTTTCATATATTTATGACCCTGACAAGCAGAAACGCTCTTATGAAATATTAAGAGAAGTGGTAGAGGGGAAGTAAGTTTAAGAACCAAGGTTTGATAAATTGTGTTTATAAAAAGGGTACTGAATCTCCGATGGAGCCAGTACCCTTTTAAATTATTTATCCTTTTTATCCTCTTTTTTCTTCTCTTGTTGCTTCTCTTTTTGCTCTTCCGTAATTTTAAAATCACGATCCACCGTTTTGTTTTTCAAATCTTCATTTTTAACCATAACTATAAACGCCTCCTTTTTCTTTTATATAGACGTTTTAAAGTAGATTAAACCAAAATTTAATAGGAAGAAGTGGAATTATTTTGTATTTGGGAGGAGGGAATCAGAGGGACGGTTTTACTGATTCCGTTTTTATAGAAGCAAAAAGATAGGGAAACGGTAGAGCTATCCCTGTGAAGACTGTTCTAAATCCCTTATTACCAACTTGCTTTTTTTAGTCCAGGAATTTGGCCTTTGTAGGCTAATTCTCTTAAGCAAATTCTGCATAATTTAAATTTTCGGTAAACAGAATGAGGTCTGCCGCATTTTTCGCATCTTGTATATTCTTGTACTTTATATTTAGCAGTTCTTTTTTGTTTATTTACTAATGCTTGTTTAGCCATTATCCAGCCTCCTTTTATAATTATTATAACTTAATAGTTATTTTAATTAAATAGGGGATTAATGGTAGATAGAGCGCTGATTCTCCTAAATCCCTTTTTTACTTTGTACTTAGTAAGTGGAACTAGAAATACTAGAGGTACCGTCTTTATTGAGTACTTTAAATGAAACTCGGGTATTACTACTAATAGAGGGAGGTGATAGATAATGACAGATAAAAAACAACCAGGTTTGAATAATGCACAAATAAGTATGGATAATCCCGAGCAATATCCAACGGAAAATGAAAGTTTATTTGATAAATTTGAAAGTGAATTAAATGTAGATCCAATCCCTATGGAAGATCTGAAAGAAGAGCTACGAGAAGAAAAAGCTAAGCATGATACAAAAAATACGTCTTCAAGTGAAAAAAAGTATAAGACAGGGATGTAAGGAAAGCTATGGGACGGTTCTCCTGTTTCCGTTTTTTTTGCAAAACTAGAAAAGGGAAGCGGAAGAACCGTCCCATTGAGTATAGAAAAAAAGAGGCCAAGTAACTGGCCACTTTTTCTAAGAAAATTACTTGCTATTTACTTACCTTGCAGCTTCTCCCAAGCAGATACTGCAATTGGTGTGCAAATGTCACCAACCACACTTAAAAGACCAAGCACAAGCTCTATCACTAGCAACCATCTCCTTTATGTTTATAATACCATAAAATGGCATACCTGAGATGTTGTTATCTATAGAAAAGAAGCAGAAGAACCGTTCCTCTGCTTCTGCCTTGCTCTTATCTCTTAGGGAATGCAACAGCATATTGCTTAGGCATTTCTGTTTCTTTGCGTAGCTGTGCAGCAGCTTCAATTGTCCAATATGGATTACGAAGCATGCCTCTTCCCACTGCAACAAGATCAGCATCTTCATTGCCAATGACAGAGTTTGCTAATTCTGCTGAGTCCAATCTTCCAACAGCGATAACTGGTACACTTAACTCTTGTTTAAAGGCACGAGCTAAAGGAACCTGATAGGCAACGTGTGTGCCAGGTCGTCCCGCTGCAGCAATTGGACCTTCTCCACCTGCACTAACATGGAAAATATCTACGCCAGCTTCTTCATATTTTTTAGAAAATGCAACACTTTCTTCAATATCATATCCGCCTTCAACGTACTCTTTTCCAGAAACTCGCATGATTAACGGCATATCAGCTGGCATTTCTTCTTTAACTGCTTTAATGATTTCCACACCAAACTTCGTTAAATCTTGGCCATATTCATCTTCACGCTTGTTAGTGTATGCAGACTGGAACTGATGAATTAAGTACCCATGAGCCCCATGCAACTCGATTGTATCAAAACCAGCTTTAATCGCACGAACAGTCGCTTTGCGGAATTTTTCTACCATTTCTTCAATTTCTGCAGTAGTTAATTCTCTTGGTGTTTTCGATTTATCATCAAATGGAATAGCTGATGCAGAGACTGGCTGTGGTGCATCTTCTGCCTTTCTGCCAGCATGAGCAATTTGGATACCCACTTTTGCACCGTATTGATGACAAGCATCAACAATTCGTTTTAGTGGAGCAATATGCTCGTCAGACCATAAACCTAAATCGTTATCTGTAATGCGACCGTCCGGTTCTACATCTGTCATTTCAATAATGATTAACCCAGCACCACCGATTGCACGACTTACATAGTGAACATAGTGCCAATCTGTTGCGATTCCGTCCTTTTTCTCCACTGAATATTGACACATTGGAGGCATTACAACACGGTTTTTTAATTCTAGTCCTTTATATGAAAAAGGAGTAAATAAATCCTTCATAACCAAGCCTTCTTTCATTGAAAATTATATTGTTTGTCTAAAAAGGTACCACCAGCTAGAGCTTATTTCAACTATTATGCTTCCCGATAATATGATTTTTCAGAACTATTATGTATAAAAAAATGTAACAAATTCGAATGAGTTTCAAAAGAAAGAAGAATCGAAAAAGCTAATAGTAAAAAATTAATCATTAAAAATATTTATTATCGAAAAATATAGTGCCTAGGTTTTTTCAAAATGAAAATTTTAGGAATCAGTGGAAGCAATAAGAATTTAGCTGATTCTGATGACGGATATGTCGAAAAATATGTCAGATTTTCATTATAGAAGAATAAAGTTATTGATTGAATATTTTGAAAATAAAGAAAATTATATGATTGTTCAACTTTACCGTAACAAAGTATCGCTATATAATAATTTTAATATTCAGACAAATTGATAGGGAATATGACAAAACTAACGATAAAATAACTACATACTAAGAATAATGTGATATTTTCTGACAAAACAACTAGATTATTCCATTAATGTACTAGATAGAAAAAGAAAGATGTAGTAAAAAACAAACTAATACATAAGGAGAATGAGAATGAAAAGGAATCACTTTAGGTATTTTATTTTTAGTATTTTGATGGTCTTATTTTTAAGTGCATGTACTGACGAAAGTAATCCTACAAGTTCTACTGAGGACGATACGACAAGTAGTAATGAGCCAACCCCTGGTGGTACGTTAGTGAGGGCTGCTATTTACGGGGATCCACAAAATTTGGATCCAATGGCCAGGTCTCATGGTACTTCGACATCCATGGTAACTTGGAATATCTTTGAACCACTTATTCGTTATGACGCGGTAGCTGGAGAATTCAAAGCAGGAAATGCGTCGGAATGGGAAATTAGTTCAGATGGTTTAACTTATTCTTTTACCCTTAATTCAGATGTTACCTTTCATAATGGAAGAGTGGTAACTGCCGAAGATTTTAAGTATTCGATGGAGAGAGTAATGAATCCTAAAAATGCTTCTCCCAATGCAGGAAACTTGCAAGCAATTAAAGGATCAAAGGAGTTTATGAGTGGGAATGCAAGCGAAGTAACAGGTATTAAAGTAATAGATGATACGCATATAGAAATTAGTTTAGATAAGCCAGACAATACTTTCCTTTCCGTCTTATCTTTACCATTTACAGCTGCTGTTCCTAAAGAGGTAGTGGAAGAAAAAGGAGATAAATTTGGCGAAGAACCAGTTGGAGCAGGTCCTTTTAAATTTTCTAGTTGGGTTCGAGGTAGTGAAATTGTTTTGGAAAAAAATGTAGACTACTTCGCAGGTGCACCTTATCTAGACAAAGTTGTCTATAAAGTTATGGAAGACCAAACAGCGAGAGATAATTCATTCGCTTCAAGACAATTGGATATGATGGTACTGGGAGATGCTCAGTATGCAAGATATAAAAATGATCCCACTTATGGTGATTTGATAGTAGAAGTACCAGAATTATTTACAAGGAATTTGAAGTTTAATCTTGAAAAAGATGGTCCATGGCAAGATGTTCGTGTTAGACAAGCGATAAACTACGCAATTGATCGAGATACAATTATCCAAACTGTAATCCAAGGGAAGGCTTACCCAGCGGTTGGAGTACTCCCTTCGTCCATTCAAGGCTATAACGAAAAAGTAACTACTTATCAATATGATCCAGAAAAAGCAAAGGCTTTATTAGAAGAAGCAGGATATGGTGATGGATTTACACTAAACATTCTTACGACCTCTCACCCTGCATTCGGCTTGCCAGCAGTAGAGGCATTGAGTGGATATTTAGAAGAGGTCGGAATTACGGTTAAGACAGAGCAAGTCGATTTTGCTGCAATGACAGACCGATTAAACAATGGAGATTTTGAGACGGCGATGTCTTCAAATGGAGGGATGACGCATCCTGTAGAGTTTTTATCTCGTTATTTCCATAGTAAAAACGCTGGTGCATCCGGTAATACAAGTCATTATACCAATGATAAGGTAGATGAATTGCTAGATAAGGCGTCACAAACAACAGATGAATCGGAAATGATTGCATTAGCTCAGGAAGCAGAAGAAATTATTGTAAATGATGCACCTTGGTGGTTCTTTAACTATAACAAGGCAGTAATTGTTCATCAGCCTTGGGTGAAGGGTCTGCAGGAAATGCCGACAGATATTGACTATCAAGACTTAACAAAGGTTTGGATTGATGAAAGTCTAAAATAGTATTCTAGCTAATTAATGATTTTTAAATAAAAAAGCTTTTGAGTAATAGCAACAAACTTTAAGAAAACAGCCAAAATAAATAATGAGAGGTGGACAATGCTAAATTACACGATAAGACGGCTTTTGGAAGCTATTCCAATATGGATTGCAATTACCTTAATTGTATTTATTTTGATGAATATTATTCCAGGTGACCCAGTAGCTCAATTAATGGATGCGAGAAGTGGTGCGTTGGATGAGAATGTGATAAAGCAAATAAGAGAACAGTGGGGGCTTAATGATCCCCTGCCTCTCCAATATTTACATTTTCTTCAAGGGGTAGTTCAAGGTGATTTTGGCACTTCCTATCAATCTAGAAGTTCTGTAACGGAGCTGCTTATGGAAAGAATCCCAGTAACCTTGCAAATCACCGTTCTTGGATTAATCATTGCTATCGTAATCGGAATTACTGTTGGAACCATTGGAGCTTTAAAAAGAGGTACTTGGATTGATTCTTTAGTAAGTTCCTTTTCCGTATCTGGCGTTTCCTTGCCATCCTTTTTTCTAGGATTAATTCTCATGTATCTGTTTGCAGTAAAAATTAGGCTGCTTCCGGCAACAGGCTATGTGGCGGGGGATATAAGGTATTTACTATTACCATCCCTAACCCTAGCTCTTGCTGTAAGTGGTGTAATTTCAAGAATTACTAGATCAGCAATGATTGATATTTTACGCATGGATTATATGACAACAGCTATTTCAAAGGGAATTTCCTCAGGTAGAATTATTATTTTACATGCATTAAAAAATGCAATGCCACCTATTTTAACGATAATTGGGGTTCAAATGGGATTGTTATTATCTGGAGCAGTTATTACAGAAACAATTTTCGGATTGCCAGGTGTAGGCCGATTGATGATCGATGCGATATTGCAGCGAGATTTACCAATTGTGCAAGGCTGTGTTGTTTTTGTTGCTACTGTTTTTTTATTAGTGAACTTACTCACTGATATAGGATGTAGATTAATCGATCCGAGAATCAAAGTAGAGTCTTAAAAAGGATGGAGGAATATAAATGGAGACCGTAAATTCTCCCACAATAAGTGCTGATAGAGGCATACTTATTAAGAAGAAAAAGAAAAGAAGGATGAAATTTTCTTTTTCTTATATTGGAATTGGATTAATGCTTGTTATTGTATTAGGCACATTATTGGTACCCTTTATTTCTTCGTATAATCCAAATACCAATGATTTAACACAGACATTACAAAAGCCTTCTGCGACTCATTGGTTTGGAACAGACCATTTAGGAAGAGATCTTTTTACAAGGGTTTTATATGGAGGGCAGAAATCTCTAATTATTGCAATCGTGGTTCAGCTTTTATCTATATCTATTGGTACTTTATTAGGCTTGCTGTCTGGCTATTTTTCAGGAAAAACAGATAAGGTAATCATGGCAATTACCAATATTATGTTTAGCTTTCCTGGACTGTTATTTGCCATTGCGATTATGGCGGCATTAGGACCAGGGATATTTAACTTAATCCTTGCGTTAGGGATTGTAAGCTGGCCAGAAATATGCCGATTGGTTCGGTCACAAACTCTATCCTTAAAGGAACAGGAGTTTGTGGAAGGTGGTCACGCTCTTGGCGCAAGTATCTTTCGCATTTTATTTCGTTATATTTTACCTAATTGTTATGGACATATTGCTGTTATTGCTACATTAGGTATGGCATCTACCATTCTCGCAGAATCATCGTTAAGTTTTCTTGGTTTAGGTGTACAGCCACCTGATCCTAGCTGGGGATCAATGGTCAATCAAGGAAAGGATTATATGTTTAATGCTCCTTGGTATTTATTTATTCCTGGTGCAGTGATGTTTATTGTCATATTAGGAATAAATTTAGTAGGAGATACATTTAGAGACTATTTTGATCCAAGAATGAAAAATTCATGATAAAAGATAAAGGAGGGTACTGCAATTGGGGATGATACTAGATGTTCAAGATTTGAAAGTAGGATATAACAAGAACGGTGATATAGTTCATGTTTTAAAACAAGTAGACTTTTCTTTAGAAAAAGGAGAGACGCTTGGCATAGTTGGGGAGTCAGGCTGTGGAAAAAGTATGACTTCCTTAGCAATAATGGGACTTCTAAAAAACAAAGGTCTTCTAGCTACGGATGGGAAAATAGTTTGGGAAGGAAAAGATTTGCTAACATCTACAAACACTGAATGGAAAAGTATTCGCGGAAAAGAAATATCAATGATTTTTCAAGAACCGATGACAGCACTTAATCCTTTATTAACAATTGGAACGCAAATAATGGAACAATTAGCTGCACATGATCGATTAAGTAAAAAGGAAAGAATAGAAAAGGCGATTGAAATGTTGAATTTAGTAGGAATCCCTTCCCCTGAGCTACGGATGAAGTCATATCCACATGAGCTTTCTGGAGGAATGCGGCAAAGAGTAATGATTGCGATGGCTATTTCTTGTCAGCCGCGTCTATTAATTGCAGATGAACCAACAACGGCTTTAGATGTAACGATACAAGCACAAATCTTAGATTTACTTGCTGATTTAACAAAAAAACTAGATATGGCGATGATTTTAATTACACATGATTTGGGAGTTGTCGCTAATAACTGTCAAAAAGTTATTGTAATGTATGCTGGTCGAGTGATGGAGGAAGCAAGTAAAGACCAGTTGTTTGAAAAGGCATATCATCCCTATACACAAGGATTATTACAGTCTGTTACTTCCATTGAAGAGAAAATAGACGAATTATATTCCATTCCTGGTCGAGTTCCCATGGCGGATGAGGAGATACAAGGATGTATTTTTCAAGACCGTTGTCCATTTGCTGGCCAAAAATGTCAGATGCAGCAACCGCCACTAACTGAGATAGAAGGTAATCGCAAAGTCAGTTGTTGGAGATACAAGGAAATTGCAGAAGGGGTTGCATCATAATGGAGCATGTTGCCGAGAAAGAAGTGTTATTGGAAATAAAATCGCTTAAAAAGTATTTCCCAGTAAAAAGAGATATTCTTCAAAAATTAACAAGAAAAAATCAAAAGGTCGTTAAGGCAGTGGATGATGTCAATTTTAAAGTTTATAAAGGAGAGACATTAGCATTAGTTGGAGAATCAGGATGTGGGAAGAGTACAACCGGTCGATCTTTATTGCGGCTAATTGAACCAACGGCAGGAAATGTTTATTTTGAAGGAAAGGATATTGTTACCTATTCAAAGCAAGAATTAAAAAATATTAAAAAGGATATGCAAATAGTCTTTCAAGACCCCTTTGCATCCTTACATCCAAGAATGACGGTAGAAGAAATCATTGCGGAGCCTTTATCTATTCATAAAGTTGGTAGTCGAGAAGAAAGACGCAAGAAAGTGGAATATTTAATAGAAAAAGTTGGTTTGTCCCCTCAAATGAAAAAAAGATATCCCCATGAATTTTCAGGAGGACAAAGACAAAGAATTGGGATTGCAAAGGCATTAGCGCTAAATCCTAAGTTTATTATTTGTGATGAGCCTGTATCTGCATTAGATGTTTCTGTTCAAGCACAAGTTATTAATCTCTTTAAAGAGTTACAAAAGCAATTTTCCCTTACGTATCTATTTATCTCTCATGATCTTAGTGTAGTAAAACATGTCTCCGATCGAGTAGGGGTGATGTATTTAGGAAAAATAGTGGAGATTGCTAATACGGAGGATCTATTTTCACGGCCAGCTCATCCCTATACGCAAGCTTTGTTATCTGCAAGACCAGTTATTGATGAGAAAAATAGAATGGAACGGATTGTATTAGAAGGGGAATTGCCGACCCCCCTTAATCCGCCAAGCGGTTGTCGTTTTCATACAAGGTGCCCATTTAAAATGGAAAAATGTATGCAAGTAGAACCGACAGTAAAGGATTTAGGAACTAATCATCAAGTAGCTTGCCATTTACATTCATGAAATACTATTAAAATAATACGAGGTGAACAGATTGTATATTCTAGTTAATGAAGGAATCATTCCAAGAAGTTCTTTTTCCGTTGATATTGAAGATCGAGGCTATCAATTCGGTGATGGAATCTATGAAATGGTAAAGGTATTTGAAGGAGTCCTATTTGAGTGGGAAGCTCATTTGCAAAGGCTTTTTCGGAGTGCTCGGGAGCTAAGGATTACTATTTCGATGAATAAAGAAGAGTTAACGGAGCAGGTTCAGCGATTAATAGCTATTGAGGATTTAAGAGATGGTTATGTCTATATTCAAGTTACAAGAGAGGTAGCCTCACGTATTCATCATTTTCCTGAAGGTGTTTCTTCTGTATTAGTAGCTTATACAAAAGAAGGGAAAGAAGAAAGAAAAGAAGAGCTAGCAGGAATTCGAGTAATCACTACAGAGGATATTCGTTGGCAACGTGTGGATATTAAAAGCCTTAATTTACTAGGAAATGTACTTGCAAAACAAAAAGCGGTGGAAGCAGGCGCTCAAGAAGCTGTTTTTGTTAGAGATGGAATGGTGACTGAATGTAGCAGCAGTAATATTTTCGGCATAAAGGATGGTGTTTGTTTTACACATCCAGCCAATCATTTGATTTTAAACGGAATAACAAGACAAGTTGTGATTCGTTTATTAGAAAAGGTTTCATTAGAGTTAGAAGAATCACCGATGAAATTAGAAGCGTTATATGGAATGGATGAAGTATTTATAACCAATACAGGTCAAGAGGTTGGTCCAGTTATTGAAATAGATGGTAGAAAGGTTGGGAATGGAGATATAGGAGTATATAGCCGCAACCTTTCGATCGAGTTTCAGCGATTAATTGACTCTGTTGTACCAAGCAAACGGTAAATTTGATGTAATTTTAATATGCTTATGCTTGGTGTTTTTTCATAGAGTTATTTAAAGATAAGGAGCCAGCCTGACTAAATGCATGAAAACAGAAAAATATAGGAGGAAATATATGGAGTTAGTAAAAGATTATCCATTATCAAAGAGGTTTCCAGAATTGCCTTTATTATCTGCAGCTAATACGAAAAAGCATTCCGATTTGATTCCATTTGCCTTTGGTCATCCTGCGCAAGAATCATTTGATGTTCCACTATTGTCTCAATCAGCTGTGTCAGCATTACAATTAGATGGTCCAAGGGCTTTGCAATATTCGGGAGGATCCGGTCCTGACTTTGTTGTAAACTGGATCCAACAAAGATCAAAATATGTATCTATTTCAGTAGAAACACAAAATATTCTTGTTACGGCTGGTTCTATGCAAGCTATCGACTTAGCCACGAGAACCTTAACAGATCCTGGTGATCATGTTTGGGTAGAGGCACCGACTTTTTTTGGGGCAATAAGACAATTCTCTCTAGCTGAATTAAAGATTTCCTCTATACCAGTGGATCATAATGGATTATTGACAGACGAGCTCGAAAATAAATTGAAGGAAGCAGTTAAGAATAATGTGCCTATACCCAAGTTTATTTATGTGATGCCAAACTATCATAATCCTACTGGAGTTTGTTTATCGATAGATAGAAGAAAGAAGCTTGCTGAACTTGCCTATGAATATAATTTTTATGTGCTTGAGGATGATGCTTATGTAGAGCTTAGTTTTTCAGGAAAGAAACTACCCTCCATTTATACCTTTGGACCGAAAAGGGTTATCTATTTAAGTACTTTTTCCAAAACAATTGCACCAGGAATTAGAATGGGCTGGGCTTTAGCTGATGATGAACAAATAATCTTGCGAATGAAAATGTTAAAATCCGATGGATCCACAAGTGTCTTTGTCCAAGAAATTATCTCCCATTTCTTGTCAGATGTTAAATTTGACTACCATATGAAAAGAATAAATGAATTATATTGTACTAGAAAAGATGCAATGATTAGTGCTGTGAAGGAATGCTTTGGCAAAGAAGTGACATATACAGAGCCAGAGGGAGGATTCTTCCTTTGGTTAAGCTTTCCCGAAAAAGTAAATACAAGTGAATTTGCAGGTGATGCACTTGCAAGAGGGGTTAGTTTTATTGAAAGTAAATACTTTTATATAGATGGTGCAGAAACAAATCACATCAGATTAAGCTTTACCTTTACAAATGAAGAGGAGATTAAAAAAGGGGTTCAGCGAATTGCAGAGTCGTATTACCGATACAAAAAAAGCATCGAAGTATTAAACGAGGTGTAAAAATGGAAAAAGTAATAGTAGAGAAAAAGCAGCCCAAAGTTTATTTTAGACGAAATGTTCCAGAAGAGTTCTTGTCGAAATACAAAGAAATTTCCCAGGTAATAATTGAACCTTGGGATTTTAAAGGAGAACAACCAATTCCAACAAAGGATTTAGAGGATTGTGATGTGTTATTTACGGTGGGACTGAAGGACGATTTAGAAATTTTAAAGTATGCACCTAATATTAAATGGATTCATTCCGTTAGTGTAGGAATAGATGCGATGTTAAACGAACAAATTAAAAATAGTGATATCGTAATCACGAATTCAAAAGGAGTTACTTCTATTCCAATTGCAGAGCATACTATCGCTTTGATTACATCCTTTGCAAGGGGACTTCCTAAACAGTACAAAAATCAGGCAAGGCAATTATGGACCGATATATCTGTCATTGATTTAGATACATCAACTGTTGGAATCATTGGATATGGAGAAATAGGATACCAGATCGCTAAAAGGTGTAAAAGTTTAGGGATGAAAGTAATTGGCTGTCGTCGGAATTCTAATGGGAAAAGAAGAGAAGATTGTCCAGCAGATTCTGTTGTCGATCTTTCCGAAGTAAATAAAGTAATCGAATGCTCTGATTTTATCGTGCTTGCATTGCCGGCTACAGAAGAAACCATTCATTTTATGGATAAGTCACGATTGAAAAAGATGAAGAAAAATGGCTATTTGATAAATATAGGAAGAGGAAATACTATTGTGGAAAAAGATTTATTAGATGTTCTTAAGGAGGGAGAAATAGGAGGAGTAGCCTTAGACGTCTTTGATAAAGAGCCACTACCTAAGGAACACCCATTTTGGATGCTCGATAATGTCATTATTACTCCTCATATAGCATACAAGTCTGCTAGACATGCAGAAAGAGTATTTATGATGTTTTTGCAGAATTTACAACTCTATTCAGAAGGAAAACCATTATTAAATGTAGTCAATAAACAGCTGGGATATTAGGAATCAGATGATTGAAAGCTATTATCATAGAGGGGAAATAGCTTTCTTAACATTAATGTTTTTTCACTTAGAAAATGAGATAGATTGTATGAGTAAAATGTTTGTGGGTAGAAAATAATTTACCCTCTGGTTTGGTTGGTGGTCGTTAGACCGCCAACCAAACGCAAGCGCGGTAGTATGAGCAAAAATAAAGAAAAAGGGACTTTCTTTTTGTATAGTAGTGTTTGCGGACAAAACATACAAAAGGAGAAAGTCCCTATGAAACAAAATACCATAAAACTACCTACATTAAAAGAAATAGAAAGTGATTTATTTAAAACATTACAGGAAACTTTTTCGGAAGTTCTCGAGGAGCTGTTAACTGGGTATGACAGAGAAATAGCTGAACAACGAGATAAAGGAAGATATCAACTCAAAGATAAGAGAGCGATTCAGATGGACACCTTATTTGGATCTGTTTCAATTAAGCGAAATTACTATTGGGATCGTATCGGCAACAAATATGTCTATTTATTAGATCAATATTTACAGTTTGAGGGCGGTAAAGGATTTAGTCCAGTTGTGGAAGAAATGGCGATGGAATTGGCGGTTACTGGGCCATCATACAGACATGCATCTTCTACGTTAGAAAAATTACTTGGATACTCTGTAGCTAGTCATGAAGCGATTCGTCAACATTTATTACAAACAGAAGTTGTACCGAGCTTGCCAATCGAACCAAAAAGAAAGGTATTATTTATCGAAGTAGATGGCTTATTTATTAAACGGCAAGGTGGTAAGAAGCGCGGACGAGAAGAAAAGATCGCAGCTATCCATGAAGGTTGGTCTATGAATGGAAAGAGAGCCAGTCTTGTGGGAAAACGGCATTTTATTCATAAAGCAGAAGCACCTTTCTGGGAAGAGTTAGAACAATTTTTAATGGATACGTATCATTACGATCCAACTACTCATCTTTTAGCTATCAATGGGGACGGAGCTAGTTGGATAACTGCGTGCAGAGAGTATTTTCAAAAGAAAGCTTTTTTCACGATAGACAGATTCCACGTAGCTCGAGAAATCCAACGTATTTTTAAAGAACATCCTAGATATAAAGCGATACGAAAAAAGCTAGCTAAGTATGATGGAGAGGGATTATTAGTAGAGTTAAATAGTGCAGTGGCGACCCTGGATACAGAGAAAAAAGAAGAACGATTAGAAGCATTAATTAACCAGCTTTCTCCATATCCCGAGGCACTTGGAGACTATAGAATTTGGTTACAGGAACAAGGAATAGATACGAGTGATATGCGTCCGATGGGCAGCGCAGAAGGAACCATGAGTGTGTTTGCCAAGCGTCTGAAAAACGGAAGGGCATGGAGTGAAAAAGGAATAGATGCATTTATTCGATTCATGGTTGGCTTAAAAGATGGATTAGATATTAAAACACTGATCGGAACAATGACGAAACGATTGGAAGAGAAGGAATCAAATCATATAAAACCAAAATACTACCGTGAAAAACTAACCAAAACAGCAGGACAGGCAACAAGACAAAACATTGCCTATTTGAGTCAAACAACAGGAAAGCCACTATATCATGCGTTAAAAGCATTACAAGGATTTTAAAAAGGATTGTCGACGTTTAACTGTAAACTGTATTCTAAAAGGTTATGGATTTTAACAACATAGAAAACGCAGAGTGGATTGGAGCGAAAGGCACTTGACTCCTGCGGGACATAGAGGAAAGGTCGAGACCCCACAGCCGGAACGGCGAGGAGGCTCGACTTCCTCCCCGCGGAAAGCAAGTGCCTGTAGCGGAAAGGAACGGTCTATTGATCCCAAAAAATTTTACGAAAACAGCCTGACTATAAATAGAGTAAGTATAGAAAGCGTTAACAATAGAGATAGCAAACACACTGAAAAAGAGAGAAATTCCGACGATAAAAAATTTCTCCCACAAATACTTGACTCAAAC
>NZ_JVDT01000255.1 GCF_001076885.1 Bacillus sp. 522_BSPC | reverse complement strand
GTGTAATGGAGCGGAGGACGCTCGACTCCTGCGGGAAATAGAGGGAAGGCTTAGCTTCCTCCCCGGCGCATCGTGCATCTGTAGCGCAATGGAACGACTTAGTTTTTACACTTAACTCTATTTAGAAACATAGATAAAGTAGCTTTATTTAAGAGCTAAATTAAAGATTGTTCGTCTTTAAAGATTAGTTATTTAGTTTTGTCCCAACCTCCGACTTTACACTTACTTCAAATTCCGACTCAAAAAAGCCTGTGTACGCACGGATTGGGGGTTTGTAAAGATCTTATTTGGTGGTCCTGACTCTTCGATTACTCCATTGTCCATAAAGATAACGTTGTTGGCTACTTCCTTGGCGAAGCCCATTTCATGGGTAACGACTATCATTGTCATTTTTTCTTCTGCTAAGTCTTTCATTACTTCTAAAACTTCACCAGTCAGTTCGGGGTCTAAAGCGGATGTTGGTTCATCAAACAACAATATTTCTGGTTCCATCATTAAAGCACGGGCGATGGCAACACGCTGCTTTTGGCCGCCAGATAGTTTGGCAGGGTATGCATTGGAAAAACTGGTAAGGCCGATTTTCTCCAGTATTTTCATGCTTCTTTCATGAATGACAGCGGCTGTTTCTTTCTTAACTAATTTCGGTGCAAGTTCAATATTTTCTTTTACTGTAAGGTGGGGAAATAGATTGAAATGCTGAAAAACCATTCCCATCTTTGATGTAATCTGTTTTATTTTTTGGGGTGGGGAATAGAGTCCGTCTTTTACTAAATCTTCCCCACAAATTCGAATATTTCCTCCATCTATTTTTTCTAAATCGACAAGACAACGGAGCATCGTACTTTTTCCAGAACCAGATGGACCAATAACCGCAACGACATCATTGTTATTGACTTCAAAGGTAATTTGCTTTAATACATCGACCTTGTCGTATGATTTTTTAATATTCTCTATTTCGATGATTGCCATAAAAATCCGTCCTTCTTATTCAAATTTAAATCTACGCTCCAGCCATTTAAATAATGCTGTTAATAGTAGAGTCATGATTAAATAAATAATCCCTGCGATGAAAAATGGAATAATCGTAAAATCACGGTTTACAGCAGTTTGCGCAAAGTGAAGTAATTCTGGGACAGCAACAGCATAGAGCAAGGCTGTATCTTTCACCAATGTAACCGACTCATTTGCAACAGCAGGAAGGGCAATGCGAAACATTTGTGGCAGCACAACACGTGTTGTTGTTTGCCATTTATTTAAACCGAGAACTTGAGAAGCTTCAAACTGACCTTTATCGATAGCAAGTAGACCTCCACGGAAAATTTCCGCAAAATAGGCTGCATAATTCAAAATAAAGCCTAGAGAGGCAGCTACAAAACGATCTAACACCAAGTATTCTCCGATTCCTGGAATCATGGGTAATCCAAAGCAAATAAATAATAATTGCAGTAATAAAGGGGTTCCACGCATGATGTAAACATAACAACTTGCCAGCCAAGCAATTGGTTTGATACTAGATTTTATAGCAAGAGTTAAAAGAAAACCTAGTGGAATGGATACTACAATAGCAATAATAAATAAAAGAACGGTTGCTTGTGCTCCTTCTAACATTGGTTTTAGTATCGACATAATATAATCAAACGACATTTCTCTTCCTCCAACAAAACAAAACAGGGTTTCGTAAAGAAATCCTGTTTTGTTTACGATTCATTTGCGAGTTTACTTTAATACTTTATTTTCTCCAAACCATTTTTCCGAAACTTTAGCGGCTGTTCCATCTTCATTCATTTCATCAAGTGCTTTTTGAAGTTTTTCTAATAAAGCTTCATTGCCTTTTTTAACACCAATTCCATATTCTTCTGGAGCAAGGGACTCTTCAAGCACTTTAAAGGTATCTTGCTCTTTTGTCATATAATAATCAATAACAATTTCATCAATAACGACTGCATCCAAACGACCAGATTTTAAATCACTTAATGCTAAAACGTTATCGGAAAACTCGGTAACTTCTTTAATTTTTGATTTAATCGGATTGCTATCTAATGCATCAGATGCAGAAGAAAGAGATTGTAGCCCAACAACTTTTCCTTCTAAATCATCTAATTTTGTTATGTTTGAATCAGTTAATGTTACGACTACTTGTGCATTTTTTAAATAAGGCTTTGTGAAAAGTACTTTTTCTTTCCGTTCATCCGTTATAGTATATCCATTCCAAATTAGGTCAATTCGACCGCTACTTAATTCGGATTCCTTTGTTTTCCAATCGATTGGTTGGAATTCTACTGACATATCCATTTTTTCAGCAGCTGCTTTCGCATAATCTATATCGAAACCAACGATTTCATTATCTTCATCTCTAAATCCCATTGGAGCGAATTTGTCATCAATTCCAATTACTAAAGTATCTTCCTTTTTATCAGATGAATTATTTGAACAAGCTGTAAAAATGAAGAATACAGACGCTAAAATAAGTAAATTAATTGCTAAACGTTTCATGTTGTATAAAGCCACCTTTATGAATTGAAGTTTGTATTTTTTAAGATAAATCTATTAAAAAACAGGCTCTCACCAAAAATCCTTTAGTTCGATAATATATTATAGTGATAAACCAATGAATAGAATTTACCATATTAAAAAAGTAATTGTCAATAAAATATTTTAGTATATTAGTAGAGTAAAGGATTTGTTGGAGGAATTATCCAAAAAAATACTCTTTCTTATTAGTGGATGACTTAGGAATTATAAAGAAAAAGAAGTACTAAAAACTTGAGTGGATTGGTGCGGGAGATTACATAGGCGAAACCTATAAAAAATACGCTTAACATATAACTAGATGGAAATAGTTTCATTACGGTTAATAACCAAGAATAGGTAGAGGTGATAGTTGCTGCAACAGGGAATTAGCGATCAATGATGAATAGCTATTCGCTATCTCCCCCGCAAAGCTAAGATAGGATTTACTCCCTATCATTATTTGTATTAAAAGGTGCATTTATTATGTACTTTTTAGATGATATAAGTGTATCTTTTTTCAATATGTAAGGATGGGTTTCCAATAAAAGTGTTGATAAAAAATTTGGCATTTTTAGTTGTCCATACGCACAGACTAGTGGAAAGGAAATCTGATTGACTGCTTGATCAATAATTTTTTCTAATTCGCCTATTAAGTGGAAAGGCTCCTCCATCGTTGCCCATTCAACATGTGCCCATGATCGAAAAGATATATTATTATCTACATATGGCTGAACGGTTTTATTGAAATATTCTGTGATTGCTGGAGGATGATACCCGCCGCTTGAAAAATAAAAATCTAAACTATTAACATAATGTAGCTGTTTCATTTGTTCAGAAGTAAGGATAAATGTTAATTTCTCATAGTATGAGTAAAATGTTTGTGGGTAGAAAATAATTTACCCTCTGGTTTGGTTGGTGGTCGTTAGACCGCCAACCAAACGCAAGCGCGGTAGTATGAGCAAAAATAAAGAAAAAGGGACTTTCTTTTTGTATAGTAGTGTTTGCGGACAAAACATACAAAAGGAGAAAGTCCCTATGAAACAAAATACCATAAAACTACCTACATTAAAAGAAATAGAAAGTGATTTATTTAAAACATTACAGGAAACTTTTTCGGAAGTTCTCGAGGAGCTGTTAACTGGGTATGACAGAGAAATAGCTGAACAACGAGATAAAGGAAGATATCAACTCAAAGATAAGAGAGCGATTCAGATGGACACCTTATTTGGATCTGTTTCAATTAAGCGAAATTACTATTGGGATCGTATCGGCAACAAATATGTCTATTTATTAGATCAATATTTACAGTTTGAGGGCGGTAAAGGATTTAGTCCAGTTGTGGAAGAAATGGCGATGGAATTGGCGGTTACTGGGCCATCATACAGACATGCATCTTCTACGTTAGAAAAATTACTTGGATACTCTGTAGCTAGTCATGAAGCGATTCGTCAACATTTATTACAAACAGAAGTTGTACCGAGCTTGCCAATCGAACCAAAAAGAAAGGTATTATTTATCGAAGTAGATGGCTTATTTATTAAACGGCAAGGTGGTAAGAAGCGCGGACGAGAAGAAAAGATCGCAGCTATCCATGAAGGTTGGTCTATGAATGGAAAGAGAGCCAGTCTTGTGGGAAAACGGCATTTTATTCATAAAGCAGAAGCACCTTTCTGGGAAGAGTTAGAACAATTTTTAATGGATACGTATCATTACGATCCAACTACTCATCTTTTAGCTATCAATGGGGACGGAGCTAGTTGGATAACTGCGTGCAGAGAGTATTTTCAAAAGAAAGCTTTTTTCACGATAGACAGATTCCACGTAGCTCGAGAAATCCAACGTATTTTTAAAGAACATCCTAGATATAAAGCGATACGAAAAAAGCTAGCTAAGTATGATGGAGAGGGATTATTAGTAGAGTTAAATAGTGCAGTGGCGACCCTGGATACAGAGAAAAAAGAAGAACGATTAGAAGCATTAATTAACCAGCTTTCTCCATATCCCGAGGCACTTGGAGACTATAGAATTTGGTTACAGGAACAAGGAATAGATACGAGTGATATGCGTCCGATGGGCAGCGCAGAAGGAACCATGAGTGTGTTTGCCAAGCGTCTGAAAAACGGAAGGGCATGGAGTGAAAAAGGAATAGATGCATTTATTCGATTCATGGTTGGCTTAAAAGATGGATTAGATATTAAAACACTGATCGGAACAATGACGAAACGATTGGAAGAGAAGGAATCAAATCATATAAAACCAAAATACTACCGTGAAAAACTAACCAAAACAGCAGGACAGGCAACAAGACAAAACATTGCCTATTTGAGTCAAACAACAGGAAAGCCACTATATCATGCGTTAAAAGCATTACAAGGATTTTAAAAAGGATTGTCGACGTTTAACTGTAAACTGTATTCTAAAAGGTTATGGATTTTAACAACATAGAAAACGCAGAGTGGATTGGAGCGAAAGGCACTTGACTCCTGCGGGACATAGAGGAAAGGTCGAGACCCCACAGCCGGAACGGCGAGGAGGCTCGACTTCCTCCCCGCGGAAAGCAAGTGCCTGTAGCGGAAAGGAACGGTCTATTGATCCCAAAAAATTTTACGAAAACAGCCTGACTATAAATAGAGTAAGTATAGAAAGCGTTAACAATAGAGATAGCAAACACACTGAAAAAGAGAGAAATTCCGACGATAAAAAATTTCTCCCACAAATACTTGACTCAAAC
>NZ_JVDT01000254.1 GCF_001076885.1 Bacillus sp. 522_BSPC | reverse complement strand
AAAAGGGAGCTAAAAAAACTCCCACAAAAACTTGACTCAATCTCCAGACACATATACTTTGTAAACCTCTCGTATGTTATATATAATAGACATGTTATATTATTTAAGAAATATTAGTACATTTACTTAATATATTTGTTTATAGAAGTATCGTGCAGGAGGAATCGGAGAATGAAAGTCATAAAAATTGCACCACGAGGGTATTGCTATGGAGTTGTCGATGCTATGGTAATTGCGCGAAATGCTGCTTTAGATAAAACATTGCCTCGTCCTATCTACATTCTAGGGATGATTGTTCACAATAAACATGTAACAGATGCATTCGAAGAAGAAGGTATTATCACTTTAGATGGTCAAAATAGAAAAGAAATTTTAGAAAAAGTAGATTCTGGAACAGTCATCTTCACTGCGCATGGTGTATCTCCAGAGGTTCGCAAAATAGCAGCAGAAAAAGGGTTAGTAACGTTGGATGCTACTTGCCCAGATGTAACAAAAACACATGATTTGATTAAAGAAAAGGTCAAAGAGGGTTACTATATTATTTATATAGGGAAAAAAGGACATCCTGAACCAGAGGGGGCCGTTGGTGTTGCTCCACATGCAGTATCATTGGTAGAAACACTTGAAGATGTTAGCAGCTTAGAAATTAATCAAGATAAAATTCTTGTGACAAACCAAACAACGATGAGTCAATGGGATGTTGCTGATTTAATGGAGAATATTAAGAAAAATTTCCCGCAGGCTGAATTCCATAAAGAAATCTGCTTAGCAACACAAGTAAGACAAGAAGCGGTTGCAAAACAGGCAGGAGAAGCTGACGTATTAATTGTTGTTGGCGATCCAAAGAGCAATAACTCCAATCGTTTAGCACAAGTTTCTGAAGAAATTGCCCATACGGCTGCATATCGTATTGCAGACATTTCAGAACTCAAACTAGAATGGTTAAAAGACGCAAGCAGTGTTGCAGTAACAGCTGGTGCATCGACTCCAACCCCTATTACAAAAGAGGTTATAAATTTTCTGGATCAATATGATCCAACAGACGAAAGTACATGGCAGTTCGAAAAGAAAGTTCCTTTAAATAAGATTTTACCAAAAGTTAAGGTAAAATAATCTTTGAAGAGGATGTTTCTATAAAGTTTGTTGCAATCACCCGTAGCCTGAATACACTTAACGCTCCATGGAGCGCAAGCTGTATTCAGGCTGCTCTGTTTTTCAAGATAAAAAAGCAGGCAAAGCCTTTAATCTACCCAAAAAAAGTTTGTCTGCTTTTCATTTACAATAATCCTCATTAAATAAAAGTAAACGGATCAGTATGAATTACAGAAGGGAAAATCTCCACTTCATAGCCATTGTCTTTACACATTGTTGTTAAAACCTTTGTTACCCCCATCTTCATCACTTTTTCAACATTGTGTCCAGGGTCAATGATATTTAACCCTACAGCTTGTGCATCATGGGCAACATGATAATACATATCTCCTGTAATATAGACGTCCGCGCCTTTCATTAAAGCATGGGAATAATATTTATTACCGTCTCCACCTAAGACAGCAACTTTTTTGACCTTTGCATCTAAATTTCCGACCACACGGACCCCGTCTACTTCAAAGACTTTTTTGACTTGATTAGCGAACTCTCTTAAGGTCGTCTCTTCTACTTTACCAATACGGCCTAAACCTAATTGTTCCCCTTTTATTTGCAAATCATAGATGTCATAAGCAACTTCTTCGTATGGATGAGCTTTAAGCATTGCTCTTATTATTTTCTTTTCTTTAGAAGCTGCATAAACCGATTCGATTTTCACTTCATCTACATGTTCTAATTTATTGACAGCTCCAATGTAAGGTTCAGCTCCTTCTAGAGGTTGAAATTCACCGATTCCTTCTGTTGAAAAAACGCAATGACTATAATTGCCTATTGCCCCGGCTCCAGCATCGCCGATCGCTTTCTTTACCTGTTCTGCCATGTCTTTAGGTACATAGACAACTAATTTCTTTAATTTATCCTCATAAGTCGGCACTAATACTTGCGTTTCCTTTAATCCTAATGCATCACTTAAAAGATCATTGACGCCACCTTTTGCGACATCAAGATTTGTATGTGCAGCATAAACAGAGATATCGTGCTTAATTAATTTATGCATTATTTTTCCTGATGGATTATCCATTGTTATTTTGGAGAGTGAGCGAAAAATCGGTGGATGATGAGCGATAATTAAATCTACTTTTTGTGAAATTGCCTCTTCAACTACCTCGTCAAGTACGTCGAGTGCAATCATGACACGTTTTACAGGTCTGCTTAAATCGCCGACCTGCAACCCTATTTTATCTCCTTCCATTGCATATACTTTAGGGGAGAATTGCTCAAACAAAGATATTATTTCATAACCATTAATATTCTTCATGATTTATTCACCTCATCCACTAATGTTATCTTTTGTTGCAGTTCTTTGCGTTTCTGTATATTTTCTTCTGATTCAGGTGCAGCTTCTAACTGGGAAAGTATCCTTTGCCAATTCTTTTTCTCTAGGTTCCATTTTTTCACAAATGCATCATTTCTTTCTTTCATTAAAAATGGTCCAAATAATATTGCGCTCTCTTCTCTTGTTTCGTATAAAGCAGAAGAATCCCCTTTTTCGGCCACTAGTATCTCATAAATTTTACCATCTTCTTCTAATATTTCTTCTGCTACTAGAGTCCAATTATTTCTTAACAGCCACTCACGAATAGAGACTGCACTAATATTTGGCTGCAAGACCAATCTTTGAACATTCTTTAATTTGTCTCTTCCATTTTCTAAAATGGATGCGATTAGTGCCCCACCCATTCCTGCTATCGTAATGCAATCTACTTCATTTATTTCAACTACTTCAAGACCATTACCTTTTCGCACAGATATTTTTGACGTTAATCCTTCTTGTTTCACCTGTTTAATAGCTGATTGGTAGGGACCGTCAACCACCTCTCCAGCGATGGCGAAACGAACAGCGTTCCTTTTTACCATATAGCACGGCAAATATGCATGATCGGACCCTATATCAGCAAATGTTGAATCTCTAGGTATGTATTTCGCGACAGTTTCTAATCGTTTCGATAATTTATCTGTATTCATTATATACACCACATTTCAAATTCTAGTTAAAGCAAATACTTTGATACGACAAGTATAATTAATAAAGTAGCACCAATTATAGCAGCAATCGTAAAATAGAGTAGCTTATATTTCTTTCCACATAAATACCAAAATAAACAGTTAAGGAATAAAATGATATATAAAAATATGATTGCATTGGAAAAAAACTTCAAAACAAACGCTACACTAAATAAAAGAAAAATAATTGCAGCAACAGCAGCTGGTATATCAACATTTAACTGTTTCTTATTATACAAAAAAATTCCTACAAAACAAAAAATCAGAAAAATTAGTGAAATAGCCATTTGCAAAATGAAAGACAATTCAGTAAAATATAATAAAAATATAGTTAATGGAATGAAAGAAAAAAATAATAATGGCAGAAAGAATACACTATTTCTTTTTTTCCTTATCTTATTTTCTTCTACACCATTTCCTTCTGTATATAATGTGAGTAAATAATCACAATAATGTTCTGGAAGCATTTTATTTTCTTTCCAATAAGCTATTTCCTTTACAATAATCATTTTTCTCTGGTCTTGCATCTTTAGCATCACTTCCTTTTATTTAAGTAATAACTAAGTGAAAAAAGCGCATTAACATTTCTAAAACTGAAAAAAAAGAAATAGCCTCTTCATACAGGAAGTAAACTATTTCTTTATGGAATCATATTGAAGATTACTAAGCCGTAAGCTACTTACTCTAAGAAATCTTTCAATCGTTTGCTTCTGCTTGGATGTCTTAACTTTCTTAAAGCTTTTGCTTCAATTTGACGAATTCTTTCACGTGTTACACCAAATACTTTTCCTACTTCTTCAAGTGTACGTGTACGGCCATCGTCAAGCCCAAAGCGCAATCTTAAAACATTTTCTTCTCTATCTGTTAATGTATCTAATACGTCTTCTAATTGCTCTTTAAGTAATTCATAGGCAGCATGCTCTGAAGGAGAAGTAGCATCTTGGTCCTCAATAAAATCGCCTAAGTGAGAATCATCTTCTTCACCAATCGGTGTTTCTAAAGAAACAGGCTCTTGCGCTATTTTTAAAATTTCTCTTACTTTGTCTGGTGATAAATCCATGTCTTCTCCAATTTCTTCAGGAGTTGGTTCGCGGCCAAGATCCTGTAGTAATTGACGTTGCACACGAATTAATTTATTTATGGTTTCAACCATATGAACAGGTATACGAATTGTTCTCGCTTGGTCCGCAATTGCACGAGTTATTGCTTGACGAATCCACCATGTTGCGTACGTACTAAATTTAAATCCCTTTTCATAATCAAACTTTTCAACAGCTTTAATTAAACCCATATTTCCTTCTTGGATTAAATCAAGGAACTGCATTCCACGTCCAACATAACGTTTAGCAATACTTACAACTAAGCGCAAGTTAGCTTCTGCAAGACGGCGTTTCGCTTCTTCATCGCCTTGTAATATACGTTTTGCTAAATTAATTTCTTCTTCTGCTGAAAGTAAATCTACTCTTCCAATTTCTTTTAAATACATACGAACTGGATCATTAATTTTTACACCTGGGGGAACACTTAGGTCATTTAAATCGAATTCTTCCTCCCCTTTTGCAAGCTCTTGGACATTCGGTGCTTCTTCTTCACCATCACCGATTAATTCGACTCCCTGATCACCTAAAAATTCATAAAACTCATCCATTTGGTGAGAATCTAATTCAAAACTGGATAACTTCTCAGCAATATCATCATATGCGAGCACACCCGTTTTTTTACCTACTTCTGTTAATTGTTCCTTTACCTGATCAAGAGTTAATTCCGTTTCAATCTCTTTTGAACGGGCAGACTTCTCAGCCATATGTCCCCCTCCTTCCAAAAAATCAAGACAATAATATACTATTTTAACGTTTTTTCTAATAAAAGGACTTCCATGCCAATTTGAGCAGCTTTTATATAGTCATTTTGACGTTCTGCATCTTTCAGCATTTGCTTCTTTTCCTTTATTTCAAGCAATTTCTCATAATTAATGATTTGTTTCATATAATCACTAATTTCTACTTCACTTACCTCTTCATTCACTTCCATCATTTCGATTTCAGCTACGATCCGTTGTAAGTCTGGATCGTCAATAAAATTCATAAATGAACTTGTATCGTTACCAAAACCCTTTTCATAATAAGCAAGAAGATAAGTAAAGATCGCTTGGTGTTCATCAATATTAAATGCTTTTCCCTGTAAAGAGTCTTGCACTTTGTAGGCAATATCCTCACTTTTAAACATATGTGCAAGCAGTCTTTTTTCCGCAGTATGATATGCTGGTAATAATCCAGTTGCCCGTTTTTTAACCGTGTATTGTTTGACAGGAACTACACTTTTTTCAACAGCATTTTCATTTGGAACTGATTGTTCCATCTGCATCTCTTGCTGCTTTAATGCCTCTAAAGAGAGAGAAAACTCATCTGCTACCTGTCGTAAATAAAGGTCTTTTTCTACCGCCTTCTCCAGTTTAGCAATTTCTCCTATTACTTCTTCTATATAAGCGAGTTTATCTCCTTCATTTTGAAGATTTTTCCCTCTTCGATAGTAAAGCATTTTAAATCCCATGAAAGGTATGCTTCCATGAAGTATTTCCTGTTGCAATTTATCTTCCCCAAATTTGTTCACATAATCATCTGGGTCCATTCCATCTGGTAACATCACTACTTTTACAACACAATTAGCCTTTGTAAGAAGCTGTCCTGCACGAAAGGCTGCTTCTATCCCAGCTGAATCAGAATCATAACAAATCGTTACATTTCGTGCGTTTCTTTTTAGAATTGTGATATGCTCCTCCGTTAAGGAGGTCCCCATTGTCGCAACACTGTTTTCAACTCCCGCTCTTGTTGCAGCTATAACATCTGCAAATCCTTCGAAAAGAACGGTATGTTGAAGCTTTCGTATTATAGGCCTTGCTTTATGAAAATTGTAAAGTGTATTGCTTTTATTAAAAATTGGAGTTTCTGGACTGTTAAGGTATTTGGGATTATTATCCCCTAAAGCACGTCCAGAAAACGCAATTGTGTTACCATTTCGATCATAGATAGGGAATATTATTCGATCGCGAAAACGATCAAAATATTTCTCATCCCTTTCACTTTTTACAATCAAACCAGCTTTTTCTAATAGCAAAACATCAAATTTACGTTTCCCTAAAAACTTCACAGCTAAATCCCAGGAATTAAGTGTATAGCCTATTTGGAACTTTTCAATGATAGGTAAAGTAAAGCCCCTATTAGACAAATATTCTAATGCATGCTGACCATCCTTTGTGTTTACGAGCAAATGATGGTAGAATTTAGATAATAAATCATGTGCATCAATCATTTGCTGTAAATTTTCTGGAATGGCTGGTTTTCTTTCCAGCTCAGACACTTCGATACCTAATTCAATATTCGCACGGTCAGCTAAACTTGATGCAACTTCTACAAAAGAAGAGCCTTCTAAGTCCATAAGGAAAGTAAATACATTTCCACCTGCATGACAGCCGAAGCAATGGAATATCTGTTTATCTGGCGATACAGTAAAAGAAGGTGTTTTTTCGCCGTGAAAAGGACAAAGACCGATAAAATTGCGCCCTTGTCTTGTAAGGGATACATGTTCTCCAATGATTTCAACAATGTCAGTAGCCTGTTTGATTTCATTGAGTTTATCTTCAGGAATGCGCGCCACCATTATCTACACATCTCCCTACTTATTGCCTACTTTAAAGAATTATTCGACGTAACCAATCGATTCTCCTTCAACTTTCGACAAAATCCTTATAAAATTTCTTCTGAATTTTTGGCGATCCTCTTCTGTATAAGGTTTTGGCCCTTTCCCATATACCCCTTTTCGTCTTGCCTTAGCAGATAAATATCGCATATCAAGTGCAGTATTTATAGTTTTCTCCTCAAATATTACGCCCCTAGGGGAGAGGACAGTAACTTGCTTTAACAATAACGTAGAGGCAAGGCCAATATCTTGAGTGACGACAATATCCTGTTTTTTGGTAGCATTCATAATAAATAAATCTACAGCTTCTTTATCGCTATCCACATACTTCCACTTTTGTTCGTCATTTTCTTTCATCATATGTGCATAGGATGCAACGAATAGCAATTCATAATGATAATAAGAAGCTATTTCGACAATATCTTCTTTTACAGGACAGGAATCAGCATCAACATATACCATATGTTTCCCTAATGTACTATTAATTCTACATCACTCCACATATTCCTTCTTCCTAAATAATTTTTTCACGAAAGAAGTAATGTCGAAAATTTTTTTATCCCTTTCCTTGACTTCTCACAATAAATAGTTTATTCGTAAAAAGCCAAGTCTAAACCTAAAACATGATACTTTTTTATCACAATTTTTTATTATAGTATAAATTCACTTGAAATTCCATCTTTTTTTATCTATAATTATTCCTTTTATGCCATACTAGAACCAAAATACATACAAAAAATAAATTAAGATAGGTCATTAAATTAATTTTATTAAATAGAAATTATCTTTGCTAATTTATTTTATGAACACAACCATTTTTAGAAACGGCCATTTAAATAGGACGAGAAATAGTTCACTTGAAAATTATTGAAACACAAGTTTTTCATAATTAAAAACTTGATTCTCCCATATGAGAATCAAGCTTTTACCAATTAATCTCACTAATATCAAGCAGTTATCTGTCTGTGCTATACTTAGATCTATAATACAAACTGTGAATAATATTTGCTGTTTCTTCCACTGCTTTATTTGTAACATCAATAACTGGACAGCCAAGTCGATTCACAATGTCCTCAAAATAAGTTAGCTCTTCTTTTATTCTTTCAATTTGCGCATAACTCGCTTTGTCACTTAATCCAAGAGAAATAAGGCGCTCTTTTCTAATATTGTTTAATTTTGTCGGACTTATTTTTAAACCAAAACATTTACTCGCCGGTACTTCAAATAACTCTTTTGGCGGGTCTACCTCTGGCACAATCGGTACATTTGCTACTTTGACTCTTTTATGGGCTAAAAATTGGGAAAGTGGTGTTTTAGAAGTCCTCGAAACACCAATTAATATGATATCAGCCTTCTCTAAACCTCTCGGATCCCTGCCATCATCATATTTCACAGCAAATTCTATTGCCTCCACTTTTTTAAAATAGTCTTCATCTAATTTCCGAACAAGTCCTGGTTCATAAAGTGGAGTCTTTCCCCATAACACTTGAAACTGATCAATAATTGGTCCAATTATATCGCATGCATATACTCCTTCTTGCCGAGCTAGCTCACTCATATAATTACGGATTTCTGGTTTAACAAGTGTATAGGCAATCATTCCATGCTCTTCTTTTGCTTGCATTACTACTTCATGAATGTTTGATTTATCCTCTACAAAAGGAAATCTTTTTATAAGCACATTAACATTGTGGCCGGAAAATTGGCTGATTGCTGCTTTTGTTACAAGTTCAGCTGTTTCACCAACCGAATCAGATACAACATATATAATTTGTCTTTCAGTCATTTTGTTCCTCCACAATTCCATCACGATTATTAGACAAGTCTACAAACGCTCTAGTAATATTAGTTTTCGAAACTCTTCCTATTACAAGAAGACCATTCTCCGTTTTTTCTACAACTGGGAGTGCATCAATTTCTCGATTCATTAATTTACAGCCAACATCTACTAATATTTCCTCTTCAAAACAATACGTGACATTCGGCATCCTTGTCATAATAATCGCAACTGGCAACGAATTTAACTCTTGTTTACCAATACTTGCTCGCAATAGATCTTTACGAGAAACAACTCCTGTTAATGTGGAGTTCTCATCAACGACAAAAATGGTTCCAACATCTTCTGTAAACATAATTACGATTGCATCATATACAGAGGAATTTTCATGAACCACAACTGGATGTGAATAATAATCCTTCACTAATATATTGCGTATATTATCGATTACTTGTCTTTCCGAGTTTTTTCCCGTATAGAAGTATCCTACTCGAGGTCTGGCATCTAAAAAGCCCGCCATTGTCAATATCGCTAAATCAGGTCGAAGGGTTGCCCTTGTCAAGTTTAATTTATCTGCAATATGCTCACCTGTAATTGGGCCACTCTCTTTTACTATTTCAATTATTCTTTCTTGCCGTTTGTTCAGTTCGATCTCCTATTCACCACCTTCATTTAGGTAACGATATCTACTAACTATTATATACGAAATAGGCGGAATCAAAAGAAAAAGAATCCAAAGTTATCTATTTTATCTATAATATTTAAAACATTTGCTCGTTCTTTTCCTTATCACGCCATTAAATTCTTACAAAACGAAACTAGGTAGGGGTGGCCCTGCCTAGCTCTTTTTAAAACAATTTAATTCTTACTTTACAATTATTTCGTTTACACTTGCAAATCCTTTAATATAGGAAGCTATTTCCACCATCAGATTTAATCGATTTTCTTTCACTTTTTCTTCATCAGCCATAACCATAGTATGATCAAAGTATGCTGAAATAGCATCTTTTAAGGAGAATAATAAATCAAAATATTCTTCTTCATTTACCTCTGAATTTATTTTTTCCATTACATCTTGAAAACGATTATAAAGTTCATGTTCATATTCGTTTTCAAATAAACTTGGATCAACCGGGGAAATTGTTGTTACCTTATTAGAAATATTGATGATTCTGCTTAGGGCTTCAATTCCTTCTTTAAAATCGGCAGCTCCCTTGCGAAGCTCAAGAACGCTTGCTTTTCTTAACACACTTGCTGCTCCACCAATTTTTTCTGCTAATATGGCATCAATCATATCATAACGAATGCCTTTTTCTTGTAAAATATGCTTCACACGCAATTTAAAGAATGAAAGAACGGAATCAACTAGTTCTTCACCAGCTACTTTTAAAGAATGTGACATTGCATTTATGGTGAGATCGACTAAGCTCTCAATGGATATACTCCAGTTTTTATCAATGAGCGTCTGCACAATTCCTGTTGCCTGTCTTCTTAAAGCGTAAGGGTCTTGTGATCCTGTCGGAACCATGCCAATACTAAAGAATGAGACAATCGTATCTAGTTTTTCAGCAAGTGCCAGGACTGCCCCTACATTACTCTTAGCTGTTTCATCCTCCGCATGGCGCGGCATATAATGTTCGTTTATCGCAGCAGCTACTACTTTTTTCTCTCCCTTTTGCAAAGCATACCGTTCTCCCATTAATCCTTGCAGTTCTGGGAATTCATAAACCATATTGGTAACAAGGTCAAACTTTGCAATTTGTGCTGCTCTATCAACATCCTGTTGTTCTTCTTTTGTTAAATTTAGCTTTTCAGATAAGGAAGCGGCAATTGCTCGCACTCGAGCAACTTTTTCTGCTAAAGTGCCGATTTCCTCGTGATAAACAATCGTTTCCAACTTTTTAAGAAGATCATCAATTACTAGTTTTTGATCTTCTTTATAGAAGAATGCTGCATCAGCAAGTCTTGCTCTAAGAACTTTCTCATTTCCTTTTGCAACTTTTTCTAAATGTTGATGATCACCGTTACGAACAGTGACAAAGTATGGCAACAGCTTTCCTTCCTTTGATTTCACTGGGAAATAGCGTTGGTGTTCCTTCATACTAGTGATTAATACCTCTGTAGGCAATTCTAAAAACGACTCTTCAAAAGTACCAAATAATGTAGTTGGATATTCAACTAAATTGGTTACTTCATCTAATAAATCTGCATCGATTGGAATCACCCAATTATTTTCTTCCTCTAATTTTTTAATTTGAGAAACAATAGCCTCTTTACGTTCGTCAGCATTAACCATTACATACTGAGCTAACATTTTTTTCTCATAATCAGATGGATTGTTGAAAACAATTTCTCCACCAAGGAAGCGATGACCGAGAGATTTATTGGAAGTTTCTACATTGGCGATAGAAAAAGGTATTACTTCCTCGCCGAATAATGCGATTAGCCATTTTATTGGGCGTATGTAACGTAAGTCATTATTTGCCCAACGCATATTTTTTGGAAAAGTTAAGCTTAAAATCAATTCTTTTAATTCAGGCAATAACATACTCGTTTGTTGTCCTTTTATGAACTTTTTAACGTGAGCATACTCTACACCATTTATTTCTTTAAAATATATATCTTCTACTGTTAAACCTTGTCCTCTAGTAAAACCAGCAGCTGCCTTAGACCATTCTCCGTTATCACTTTGCGCAATTCGTTTGGCAGGACCTTTTGCTTCTTCTTCCCTATCTTGCTGTGATTCATCTAAACCAGCAACAACTAGTGCCAATCTACGAGGAGAAGAAAATGCATAAACAGAAGTATAGCCTAATTGCTTTTCACTAAGCCATGACTCCATTTTTCCCTTCAATGCCTCTATGCTAGCAGGGATGAAGCGAGCGGGCATTTCTTCTAAACCAATTTCCAATAAC
Organism: Bacillus sp. 522_BSPC; assembly: GCF_001076885.1. Classification (GTDB taxonomy): domain Bacteria; phylum Bacillota; class Bacilli; order Bacillales; family Cytobacillaceae; genus Niallia; species Niallia hominis. The sequence goes on along the minus strand of NZ_JVDT01000254.1, from coordinate 52,983 downwards.
AAGTCTCTTTTATTCATGACTTTCTCCCTCCTTGCTTTTTAAAATTGGGAATCCTAATTTTTCTCTTTCTTCGTAGAATGTTTTGGCAATCTTACGTGCTAAATTTCTACATCTTCCAATATATCCCGTTCTTTCCGTAACAGAAATAGCCCCTTTAGCATCCAATAGATTGAAAACATGAGAGCATTTTAATACATAATCATAAGCAGGATGTACTAGACCCTCGTCCATTTGTCTATGTGCTTCTTTTTCATAAATGGAAAATAAATTAAATAGCATTTCTGTATCAGATGTTTCAAATGTGTATTTACTATGTTCAAATTCTGGTTGATAAAAAATATCTTTGATTGTAAACCCATCTGTCCACTCTAAATCAAAAACATTCTCTTTATCCTGAATGTATGATGCCAATCGTTCAATCCCGTATGTTATCTCAACAGATACTGGCTTACATTCAATACCGCCAACTTGTTGAAAATAAGTAAATTGTGTGATTTCCATGCCATCAAGCCATACTTCCCATCCGAGACCAGCACAGCCTAGAGAAGGATTCTCCCAGTTATCCTCTACAAAACGGATATCATGCTCAAGTGGATTAATGCCTAGTGCCTTTAAAGAATCTAAGTATAGTTCTTGAATATTATCTGGCGATGGCTTCATGATAACTTGAAATTGATGATGCTGATATAGGCGATTGGGATTTTCACCATATCTTCCATCAGCAGGTCTTCTCGATGGCTCTACATAAGCCACATTCCAAGGCTCAGGACCTATCGCTCTTAAAAAAGTGTAAGGACTCATTGTTCCTGCACCTTTTTCCACATCATATGCCTGCATCAAAATACAACCATAATCTGACCAATGTTTCTGCAATGTTAAAATCATGTTTTGAATATTCATTGCTTAAATACACCTCCGAAATTGATAAATCATTATTTAGCATAGAAACTTTAGCCGAGACCTTTTAAATTTAGAAACACAAAAAAACTCTCGTCTCTATGCCAAATTTTTGACATAGGGACGAGAGTTAACCCGCGGTTCCACCCTATTTGCTGTATACATACAGCCACTTTCATACGCAGTTGCTCCAAGAACGCCTTCCTTAATACTCATGCACTTGGCTTTCACTATCCCAAGCTCGCTTTTCATGAGGAGAAATAAGTACTACTTTCTTTTCAACGCAACACTCTTATTTACATGAATAATAGCGAAATTTTTTTTGATTGTCAACCTTGCAACCAATTGGAATCAAAATTTAGTTATTATGTAAAAGCATCTCCCAAATTTTTCATGGATTGGATAAACTTTTTAGATTTCAAATATAACCCTGAATATTCTTCATAATAAGCATCAATAATCATACTAAGTTCTTTCTTTGTTGTATCTTTTACTGAAATACTTCCTAGTCGAGATATATCCATATAATAAAAAATCCGGAGAAGCTTCACAGTAGCCTGAGAAATTTTATAATGATATAGATCTTTTTCCAAGCATTGATGGCAGACCAATCCTCCTTCTCGTATGGAAAAAGAAAAATGGCCTTCTGTTGCTCCACAAAAAACACAACGATCTAATGTTGGATATAACCCCAAACCGTTTAACATTTTTAATTCATAAATGTTCACTAGAATTTCCGGGTCAAATTCTTCATTCATATAATTCAAAGTTTGAAATAATAATTCGAAATGAAAAGGATTTGGCTTTGGCTTTTTTTCATCTGTACATTTGTCAGTAAGCTCTACTATGTAGCTTGCATATGCGGTAAGAAAAATATCCTCTTTTAATCCACGCATGCTAGAAATAATATCGCCCTGCTGCAAAAGACCTAATCCACTACTACGCTGAACGAGAAAATAGCCATAGACAAAAGGTTGGGTTACAGCAGAAAGTCTGCTGTTTGGCTTTTTTGCACCTCTTGCCATAACCCCAACCTTTCCCCATTCTCTTGTAAAGAGAGTAACAATTTTATTTGATTCACCGTAGTCAATTGATCTAATAACAATTCCTTCACACTTTTCCAGCATCACCATTCACCATCCCTTACTATAAGGACAGCGCTATGAGATGGGATAATCAAGTTCTGCTAGTTCCTCTTCTTGCATTCCTGGTATTTCATGATTAGTCTTTTCTAATTCTTTAAAGAGTAGATAAGTATCAATGTTACCTGTTTTGGAAAAAACTTTCCAGGTAAAGTCTAACATGTAAAACCCCACCTTTCGATTTTAACTAGCTGTTTATAACTTTAATCTTATCATAGCCTGTCTTTATAAAATCATGAGACGAAAATATTGTTAATTGATCGCATGTATAATTTTTTAATACCTATGAATTCAAACCATGACGGTTTTTGCAGGTCGAGTAAAATATATCTATTCGCTAAAAAAACAACTAATTAATATTCGTCTTCTCTAAAGCCGAAGTCACGGAGCTGTGTCATTTTATTACGCCAATCTTTTTGCACCTTTACCCATAACTCTAAGTAAACCTTATTTCCGAGAAGATTTTCGATATCTGTTCTCGCTCTTTTTCCAATCTCTTTCAGCATGCTTCCTTGTTTACCAATAATAATCCCTTTTTGAGAATCACGCTCAACGATGATTGTTGCCATTACATTAATAACATCGTTTGGTTTTCTCTCCATTTTCTCAATGACGACTGCAAGGGAGTGAGGAATTTCCTCTCTTGTTAAATGAAGTGCTTTTTCTCTTATTAATTCTGAAACAATAAAGCGTTCTGGATGATCGGTTACTTGATCAGCCGGATAAAACTGTGGTCCTTCTGGCAAATATTTTTTTATTTGCGTTAATAATGTTTCCACATTATTTCCCTCTAAAGCAGAGATAGGAATAATCTCTTTAAATGGATATTTTTCTTTATATGATTCAATAATCGAAAATAATTGATCTGGATGAATTGTATCAATTTTATTAATCACTAAAAATATCGGCGTCTTAACTGTCTGGAATTTTTCAAGAATAAATTCTTCGCCTTTTCCAAATCCTTCTTCCGCATTAACCATGAAGAGGATTAGATCCACTTCTTTCAACGTATTTTGGGCTACCTTCATCATAAAATCACCAAGTCGATGCTTTGGCTTATGAATTCCAGGTGTATCAATAAATATGAGCTGGGAATCATCTGTTGTTAATACACCTTGAACTTTATTTCTCGTCGTTTGTGGCTTGTCGCTCATTATGGCAATCTTTTGGCCAATTACGCGATTTAAAAACGTAGATTTTCCTACATTTGGTCTTCCGATAATGGATATAAATCCTGATTTATGCTCTGATTGGTTATTAATGTTCATGTAAATCCTCCGGTGAAAATGCTCCTGGCAATAATTCTGCCACAGTTAATGTTTGTATGTCGCCTTTTAAATTTGTCAATACTACTTCCATGTCTTTAGGACACAGCTCAGAAATTACTTGTCTGCAAGCCCCACAAGGAGAAACAGGTCCCTCTGTATCAGCAATAACGACAAGCTTCTTAAAGCTAGTATCACCTTCTGATACCGCTTTAAACAAGGCTGTTCTTTCCGCACAGTTTGTCATACTATAGGCTGCATTTTCAATATTACAACCATGATAAACGGTTCCATTTTCGGAAAGAAGCGCCGCACCTACCTTGAATTTCGAGTAGGGAACGTATGCTTTCTCACGAGCAAGCTTAGCTTCTTCTATTAGAAGTTCTTTTTTCATGTAAACCCCTCTTTTCCTTTGCAGTTTTTTATTTCCATTTTGCAGTTAACATTTGGGTGTATAAATAGACGCTTAAATGGCGGCGAGTTGTCAATTGTCTCGACTCACTTACCATTTTTTTTAGTAAAGCTTTATCTTAAAATAATATCTTACATTTAGTTATCCCTTTGTAAGAAGGAATATATTAGCCTTCAAATTATTTTAAAGAAAAGTATCAACGTTTACAAACTTTCGTATCAATTGACCCTATTTACTATGTACTGTCTTAAAATTATATACTAATTTGTATTTACAATAAAGGGGCAGAAGTAAGGAGTTTGTCGCTTATTGTTTGTTTTGGCTAGATGGCCAAGTATTAGAATTTTACTGCCTGTATTTGTCTATAGCAATATCTTTATTAAAAGCCTAAAACAAAAAGGCTATCAAAAAAACTAGACCAAAAGCCAAATGCATTCTTTAGCTATTTTTCGTCTAGTTTTACTAGATAACCACTCTGTTTTTATTTTTTTAGCCGCCCGTAATAGCTTCCACTATTTTTGGAATAAAAATGATTCCACCGACTATAACAGAAAGAATCGCTGCTACAAATACAGCACCTGCAGCTATATCCTTAGCCTCTTTTGCCAATGGATGGTATTTATCGGTAACAAGATCTACCACGCGTTCAATGGCTGTATTTATTAGTTCTAAACTTATTACTAAGCCAATACAAAAAGCAATAAACAGCCACTCTTGTTTTGAGAGATCATTTATAATCCCTAATACAATGACAAAAATCGAAATAACCAAATGAATCTTTACATTTCTTTCTTGTTTAATAGCGGTTAATATTCCTGATATAGCTAAGCGAAAGGAGGATAATTGACTGTTTTTGCGAATTCTTTTATCTTTGTAATCCGAATTCATCTAAAATATCCTTTTGAAGAGTAAACATTACTTCTTCTTCTTCCTTTGTCATATGGTCATATCCCAATAAATGCAAAAATCCATGAACAGATAAAAATCCAAGTTCTCGCATATAAGAATGACCATATTCTTTTGCCTGCTCCTCCGCTTTATCAATGGAAATGACAATATCTCCTAACATTCTAGGAAGTCCTTCGCCAACTAATGGTGTCTCCCCTTCTCCTAATTCCTCAAGTGCAAAAGAAATAACATCTGTTGGTTGGTCTTTTTCTCTATATTCCTTATTTATTTCTTGAATTTGATCATTATGGACAAAAGTGATTGACAACTCAATCTCTCCCTGCAGATTTTGTTTTTTCGCTGCAAATTGAAGAAGTTCATGAATTTTGGTTATTTCACTTTCCTTTATTTTTTCCGTTTCATCAATAAAATCAATCTCTAAATTCATATTCTACTTCCTTTACTTTTTCATTTCAGGATATTCGATTCGTGAATGAAAAATCCCTTTTAGTGTTTCGCTCAATGTATTTCGAACAATATCTAATTCCTTCAATGTTAAATCACATTCGTCTAATTGTCCATCTTGCAAACGGTCAGAGATAATGTTTTTAATTAAAGAATCAATTTGGTCTGTTGTAGGAGCATTCATGCTTCTAACTGCGGCTTCCACACTATCTGCAATCCCAATAATGGCTACTTCTCTTGTCTGTGCCTTTGGGCCAGGGTAACGGTAATCACTTTCATTTACCTCTCCACCCTTTTCTTTTGCTTTAAAATAAAAATATTTTAATAACGAAGTTCCATGATGCTGTTCCGCAATATCGACTATTTCCTTCGGAAGCTTGTATTTTCTTAACAATTCAGCGCCATCTGTGGCATGGGCAATAATAATATTTTTACTTGCCTGTGGTGGAATACGATCATGGGGATTTCCCATATTCATTTGATTTTCAATAAAGAAGTGTGGTCTTTTTGTTTTACCTATATCATGATAATAACAGCCCACCCTTGCTAGTAAACCATTAGCTCCAATTGCTTCACAGGCAGATTCCGCTAAATTGGCAACCATAACACTGTGATGATAGGTGCCAGGCGCTTCTGTTAAAATTTTACGTAAAAGCGGATGATTTGGATTTGATAGCTCAATTAACTTGATTGTAGAAAGAACACCGAATCCTGTTTCAAGGAAAGGAAGAAATCCAATTGTTAAAACAGCGGAACTTATCCCTGAAATTATTGCCAGCAATATAAAAACACCATATTCCTTTGCACCATAATGACCATTTTGCAAATACAATATCGCTAATATGGTAACAATATTGATGAAAGAAATAAAGAATCCTGCATAAAGAATATTGGTACGTTGATTTCTTTTGTTTAGAAAGAGTATTCCTGCTAAACCACTTGCGATAATGTAAATACCCATGCCTACATTAAAAGTTCCAGCGACCCCTTCATTAAACATAATCATTCCACATATCGCAAGGATAATCGTTACCAAAATGGCTGATTTTTCTTCCATTAATATTTTTATTAGCATAACCGCCATCGCCGCCGGAAAAATATACCCGATTTCCGTATATTCAAACTGCTGAAATACACTTATTGTTTTCATCAGTACGATGGTTACACCTAATATGATAAAGAACATTAAATAGAATAGAATATTTTTCTCCGTTTCCTTTGTTGTTCTTTTAAATATATAAAAATATAACAACGAAAGTATTGCTAAAATAATGATACATAGACCGATAAATGGTTGAATCGAATTATCACTATCTAACAAACCAACAAGTTCAAGCTGTCTTTGAATTTCTCTGCTGATCAATTGTCCCTCTTCCACCAAAACCTGCCCTTGAAGGACCCTTATCGACTCTACATTATCCACTGCTTGTTGACGCATTTCCTCTGTTGCTGTCGGATCATAGAACTCATTTTGAATGATTGCAAACCTACCTAGATCAATACTTGCGCTCTTCAAATCAGATGTCAAACCATCATTGACTTTTAAAATATCCTCTACTCTTTTTTTAGCATTTTCTACTTCATCTGACGGAATCTTTCCGTTCATCACTGTATGTATTGCTGTAACTGTAATATCTTTTGCTATTTCTAATTGATCTTCTGAATAAGGAATAAGGGATTTTAAAGATCGATCCATAATTTCGTTCGTTACTTCATTTGTTAGCTTTCCTTTTAGCAACTCGAGCTTTTCATCAACAGTTGGTTCTTTTATTGACTCCTTATCTTTATCGTCTTCTTCCGCTTTTTTTCGTTTTTCTTCTAATTCTTTCTCTACTTCATTATTTACTTCTGTAACAGAATCAAATATGGAAGATATTAAATCGACACGATTTTGTGCAATTTCCTTATTTACAACATATACATCCTGTACCTGGTTTTTCGCTTCTTCTTTCTTTTTCTCCGTACTTTCCTTATCTTCTACCGTTATTGGTGAACGAATCGTTTGATCTGCTACAGAAAAAAGCTGCACATTTAATTTTTCTGGCTTTACGTTTCCATAGAGGGTAAAGAATAAAATGACACCAATAAGAACAAAAAGAGTTATTTTAAAAAAAGTGATATTCATTAGTTTGATTAAATTATTACTTATTCTCTGCCAAATGTTCATATTTACCTCCTATCGTTAAAAAATAGGTTGATTTGCTTTCATATTCTCATCTTGAACCTATTTCTTCATCCTTAACCTATCTAGTTGTAACTTCTTACTATGCAGTTGGTTTGAGGCTTAACCTGCACTTTCTATATAGATAAGTAAAGCCGCTATCGCATTAGAAAAAAACTTATGATATGTAAAATGATAACAGTTTTTTCGATTGTTTTCACCCTTTTTCGAAATAATTCATGTTTCTTAAAACTTAAACAAATAAAAAAAGAACAATCCCCTAAGTAATGAGATTGCCCCTTTGAATGTTAATTTTCCTGCTTTCCATATGCATTGATAATTTTTCCAACTAGCGGATGTCTTACAACATCGCTCTCTTCTAATTGTACTAAACCTATTCCGTTCACTTTTTGCAAAATTTGTTCTGCAACCACTAAACCTGATTTGACACCTTTTGGCAAATCTATTTGTGTTTTATCACCAGTAATCACCATCTTGGAACCAAATCCAAGTCTTGTTAGAAACATTTTCATTTGTGCATTGGTTGTATTCTGGGCTTCATCCAATATAACAAATGCATCATCCAATGTTCTACCACGCATATATGCGAGTGGGGCTACTTCAATCGTGTTTCGTTCAATTAAACGTGTTGTATGCTCCATACCAAGGACATCGTGCAGTGCATCATATAACGGACGTAAATACGGATCCACTTTTTCTTTAAGATCTCCCGGCAAGAACCCTAAGCTTTCGCCAGCCTCAACAGCAGGTCTGGTTAATATGATTCTATTCACTTTACCGCTCTTTAAAGCATTTACTGCCATTACAACGGCTAAATACGTCTTCCCAGTACCTGCAGGACCAATACCAAACACTAAATCATTTCGTCTAATAGATCGGATATACTCACTTTGACCAATCGTTTTTACTCTAATGGATTTTCCTTTAACCGTTTTGGCTATTTCTTCATCGTATAATGACCCGAAGTATTCGAGTGTCCCTTTCTTTGCCAAAGAAATCGCATATATCACGTCTCGTTGACTAATTGACACACCCTTTCGGATGACTTGTAAAAGTTTCTCAACAATTTCTCCAACAAGCTCTATCGAATCAGGACTTTCAGAAGAAACAAGCAGCGTTTCTCCTCTTGTTACGATGTTACAATCTAATTCTTTTTCAAGTACTTGCAGATTGCTATCTCCATTACCAAGTAAAGCAATAGCTTCGTTTGGATCTTTCAATTTAACATTCATCGTTTTTAAATCTTCTGTCATTCTGTATCTCCTTGAGTTAGAGGTTGTGCTTTCGCAATGTTTTCTATTGTTGTAAAAGCTATATTTAGTTTTACTTTACCATTCTTTATATCGCGTTGTAAAATTTTTTCTTCCTTAATTTTCCCATCTTCACCAATTCGTTTCAATATATCCTTCCTCGCATCTTCCTTTCCTTTCTTTACAGCTTCTTTCTCACTATATCCTCTTTTTACGATTTCCTTTTCTCGATACGTTTTATCGACAACCTTAATTGGTAACTCCCATTTAAAAAACTTAACGTTCGTTTCATTCTCCTCTTTTTCATACTCCTTATACTCCATTTTCCCAAAACCCCATATTGGGATATTCCACTTACCAAGCTTTATATAAAATTTTTGCTTTTCTTCTCCATTAAATACTTGGAACGTTGTTTCTAAAGGAACTGTTACTTCTGTCGTATACCATACTTCGCCCCATACTTTCCCTTTAGCAGAAACATTTTTGGTATGATCTTCCTTTCCTATTGTGCCAGCAACTAATAATTGTCCTTTTCTTACCACTTCATTAAGTGTATATTGTTTCGTACCAGATTCCACAAAATCTGTTACGATTGTCGCTTTTTTCGTTGCCACTAAGTTTTGTGGTCCCACTTCTTCTCTTTTCTCGGGTTCATTTTTTTCCACAACTTGAAAATGATAAGTTGTCCCTTTTAGCTCCACACCAATCCATGTAATTGCATCAATATTATTCGTTAATTCCGCTTGGATTTCATCTAATTCTTTTGCAAAAAATTGAGACTTCCCAATTTTAATATCCATCTTATCAAGCTGCTTACGTATCTGATATTCTGTTGCTGGATTCGCTCCTTTAATTTCGATTCCCCAAACCATATTTGATAAGGCAATAACTAATCCAAGAAAGAGGAAAATCCCAATAACAAACCCACTGTTCTTCCACAATCTTTTATATAGAAATGGAGCTCCAGCTCTGCGCTGAAACTCTATTTTTATTCCGCTTCCTCTCACTAAATGACGAAGTCGGTGAACTTTTTTCAAACTAATTTGAAAAGTTACAGCATGCGGTCCATGTTTCTTTACGTTCCAGACAGAAATATCATTTTTTAATAGCCTATTTAAAAAGCGTTCCAATCCTTTGCCTGTAGCTTTTACTGTAATTATCCCTGTTATATATTCTAGCCAATGATTTTTCATATTTTCCTCCCAAATCATTCATTTATGTATAAAACTTGATCAATTTTTCCTTCTAATAATATTTCTTCTGGTAATATTGTTTTAATAACAAATCCTTTTCCTTTAATAAGGAGTTGACCTTGTTTTAGAAGCAGACGCAATTCTTTATCTGAAAAGGTTATTAATCCACGGTGGTTCTCTACATAAATATGTATTTGTCCAATCATTGTGATTCTAGGTAAGTCCATCATGACATCTTGAGGAAGTTCTAAATTTTTAATCATCCAGTTCCGCAAGTTGTGTCCCCACTTTTTAGCCATAAAAAAAGAACCCCCCTTTCCTCTCTTTTATGAGATTCTCTAGGTAGACGGTACACTTTCTTACACTTACTATCATCATATTCAGGGAGATTTACATTATGCTAAGAAAAGCAGAGATACCTCTACGCTTTTTTAGAGGATATTTTCATCTCATCTATTTATTAAACTAAAAAAGAGTTATTACCACGCAGAAAAAAGACTGCATGGTAATAACTCTTCATTTTTTTAGACCCTATTCTTTCCTTTACGGTGCATGGATGCTCTATGCGGGTTTCTTGCTCTAGGAGCACTTAGAACTTCAGAAAACACTACCGCTTGAATAACATTATCCTTCGTAAACAGCCCTTCAGCATCAGCACTGTCTTCCTTTTTTGGGAGAGGTGATTGAACCCCTCTACTCCTTTGCTTTTCCATCATCTTAATCTTCTTCTGTAAGCTTGCATTTTCTCGATGTAGCCTTTCTAACTCAGAAAGGGGATTCTCTTTCTCCACTGCTTTCTCCACTGCTTTTTTCGCCTTTTCAGGGACCCTCAGAACGGTTGATTCTCTGTTCCTTTCCGTCTTTACAGGCTTAGGTATCTGTGGTCTTTTTGGCTTAGGAGCCTGTTTTTTACTATTATCAAATAAAGAAGAGAAGAGAAAAGCTGCAATCGCTATGATTATTCCGATAAATTCCAAATTTTCTCCCTCCCTTTTTTAAAGTTACTCATTATCATCTTTATTTTTTTGATCATCTGACAATTTGCCAATGGAGCCTCTCATTTCCGTATCAGCAGTAATATTTTGTAAATTCATATAATCCATTACGCCGATATTTCCTGAACGCAATGCATCAGACATAGCCATTGGTACTTCTGCTTCTGCCTCCACAACCTTCGCACGCATTTCTTGTACTTTTGCTTTCATCTCTTGTTCTTGGGCAACAGCCATCGCTCTGCGCTCTTCCGCTTTTGCTTGCGCGATTTTCTTATCTGCTTCTGCTTGCTCTGTTTGTAATTCAGCTCCGATGTTTTTGCCGATATCCACATCCGCAATATCAATCGACAGAATTTCAAAGGCAGTCCCGGCATCTAGGCCTTTTGATAAAACAGTTTGAGAAATCATATCTGGATTTTCCAGAACTTTTTTATGATTACTTGAAGAACCGATCGTAGAAACAATACCTTCGCCAACTCTGGCTACAATTGTTTCTTCACCAGCTCCCCCTACTAGTCTTTCAATATTAGCACGAACTGTAATTCTTGCTTTTGCTTTTACCTCAATACCATCCATCGCTACACCAGCAATAAATGGTGTTTCAATTACTTTTGGATTAACACTCATTTGAACAGCTTCTAATACATCACGTCCTGCCAAATCAATAGCAGCACATCGTTCAAATGATAGTTCAATGTTCGCTCGATGTGCAGCGATTAATGCATTTACAACTCTATCTACATTCCCGCCAGCAAGATAGTGGCTTTCTAATTGATTAATCGTTACATTTAAGCCAGCTTTATGTGCTTTAATCAACGGATTAACAACTCGACTAGGAATAACCCTTCTTAAACGCATCCCTATTAACGTGAAAATGCTAATTCTCACTCCTGCTGCTAAAGCAGAAATCCATAGCATTACAGGCACAAATGTTAATAGCACCCCTAACAAAATAATTGCTAATACTACTACAATAATCCAAAAAATTTCAAATCCGCCTACTAACATTACTCATCCTCCTTAAGTATATCTATCGGTAGTATTTCTCTAACTACAATTCTTGAACCTTCTGCTTTTACAATTTTTACTTTCTTCTCTTTATCAATAAAACTTCCCTCACTTACTACATCGATTCTTTCATCGTCAACAAGGACCACTCCAGCAGGACGTAATGCAGTTAGGGTCGTACCTATTTTTCCAATCAATTCCTTGCGATTTTGATTGGAAACATACCCACTTTCCGTGTTGGTTGAGTCGGTTAATATAATTTTTCTAAAGAATTTCATTTTTCTACCAAACACCTTTACTAATAAGATAGACGCAATAATGGAAACTCCTATTGCGATTAAAAGACTTATCCCGATTACTGCAATATCTCCACTCGCAAGAAACATACTTGCAATTACAGCAATAATCCCTATCGCTCCTGCTATTCCTCCAACAACAAAGAATTCCAGTATTATCAAGAGTATACCTATAACAAAGAGAATAAGACTTTCATATCCAGCAAGGCCTGCAACTAGATGCCCATAGAAAAATAATAACAATGCAGAAAGCCCCGCAATTCCGGGTAAGCCAAAACCAGGTGAATATAACTCAATTATTAACCCTAGACTCCCAATTGACAATAAAATAGGAATAATAATTGGATTTGTTACAAATCTTGCAATTTTATCTGCAAAGCTTTCATCTACTCTTTCTACCTTCGCATTCTGTAAACCAAGTTCTTCAAGTAGTTTATCTAAATTATCGACTGTACCATCCGAATAGTTTACCTCTTCTGCTTCTGTTGAAGTTAAGGTTAAAAAGGTCCCTTCTTCTTTCATTCCAGGAATGGCTATAGATTTATCAGCCATCGCCATTGCATAAATTGGATCTCTTCCTTTCTTCTCTGCTGCTCCCTTCATTGCGGATATCCAGTAAGATTGCGCTTTTTCATCTGCTGCATTTCCTTGTCCGTCAATAACGCCAGACGATCCTATCCTGCTTCCCTCCACCATATAGATTTTATCGGTATTTAATGCAATATAGGAACCTGCTGAAATAGCATCTTGATTAATATAGGTTATGGTTTTAACATCCGTTTCAGAAATTCTTTTTCCTATTTCAATAGCAGCCGAAACATCTCCGCCAGGTGTATTCATATCAAAAATAATCGCACTAGCTTGATTTTCTTCAGCTTCCGTTATGGCTCGATCTATAAACTCACTTAAACCTTTTTCAACAGTGTTTTTAATCGGCACAACATACACGACTTCTTCGTTATTCGCACTGATTACACTAGGTATTATTGATAGTAAAAAGATAAAAAGAAGAGAAAGCAATAATCGTTTCTTATGTCTTCTCAGAATTCTCCCTCCTTCCCCAAACGTTTTAGTATTTAAAACACTATGGCTATGTATACGTTTCATTTTAAAAAAAGTTTCATTTTAATTTATATTTTTTTAAAGACTATCTTCATTATATGTTTTTTAGTTTAAGATAAAACAGTAATCTTCTAAAATTACTTCAACATTAAAAGAAAGCACTTCGTTCAAATAAATAAAAGGGGGTTTTTTCTTTGTCCTCCACTGAGTTAGATGAACTACTTTGCCTTAAGGGCTTTTGACACACCCATCTTCCGAGAATGTTCATCAGATTACAATTGATTCTTATTCTACTGAGAGCAGGGAAAGTAGATGTAAAAAGGCTGCAGACATAGTCTGCAGCCTTTAAAACATAAACTTATTTATGAAAGGTGTTGTTGTACAAGTTTATTTACTAGTGAACCGTCTGCTTTTCCTTTTACCTTAGGCATTAAAGCAGCCATCACTTTTCCCATTTCTTTCTTTGAAGAAGCACCTGTTTCATCAATTGCTTGTTTCACAATTTCAGATAGTTCCTCTTCTGAAAGTTGTTCAGGCATATATATTTCAACATGTTTTAACTCCGCACGTATTTTGTCAACAAGATCTTCACGACCTGCTTTCTCAAACTCATGGAGGGAGTCTTTGCGTTGTTTTACTTCGCGAGAAAGGACAGATAACTCGTCTTCTTCAGAAAGAACTCTACCAAGCTTAATGCTTTCATTCTGAATGGCAGCCTTAATCATTCGAATCACAACTAGTTTATCTTTTTCTTTGTTTTTCATCGCTTGCTTCATATCATTGTTTAAACGTTCGAGAAGACTCAATTTTGCTACACCCTCTCTTAGAACTTACGTTTTCTTGCTGCTTCTGATTTTTTCTTACGTTTCACACTTGGTTTCTCGTAGAATTCGCGCTTTCTAGCTTCCTGCAAAGTACCAGTTTTTGATACTGAACGTTTGAAGCGACGAAGAGCATCTTCAAGCGATTCGTTTTTACGAACGACGGTTTTAGACATTCTCTTTCCCTCCCTCCGAACACAACACACTAACATCAACATGGTTTCCATGTACCTTGACATTATAATATATCAAAGTGACAAGGTCAACCGTATTTGACCTAGTTAGACAAATTGTTTTAAAAAAAACGTAAAAAAAGGGTGTTTTATACAATAATCAGCCCTTTTCTCCCTCCATTCCTTTCTCGTCCTTTATTTTTCCCTCTATAGGTCATTATAAACATATGTCATGACAAGAACTTATATAAGTAACTTATGCTACCTTCTCCATCATTTATTTAGCCGCAGATGACATGTCCACAGCCTTTTCTTCATATAGTTTTCATAGAGGAGGAAATATATAATGATTTATCTTATACTTTTTATCGTTCTTATCCTATTATTTATTTTTGGGATGACCCTTTTACGGACAGGTTTATTTAATTTATCTTCCAAATCTCTTAAAGGCTTGCTCGAAAAATTAACAGATAAACCTTGGAAAGGGTTAATTATCTCGATTTTAATTACAGCATTACTCCAAAGCAGTGCTGCCGTAATGGTGCTTACGATTGGGCTGATTTCCGCCAGAGTTTTATCCTTTCCTCAATCCATTGGCATTATTTTAGGAACCAATATTGGGACCACATTAACAACTGAATTCATCACTTTCGACATCAATGATTATTTACTTCCGCTTGCTATCATCGGTGTCCTATTTATGATAATTAACAAATCCCAATTAAGAAGTATTGGATTCATATTATTCGGAATTGCTACTGTATTTACAACGATGCGTGGATTTAAATATTTTGCAGGGATGATTGAAGACCATCCCCTTTTAAACACTTTTTTTCTACAATTAGCTGATCAACCTATTATTGCTCTTTTAGTTGGCATTGGCGTTACTGCCTTGATTCAATCGAGCACGGCAACAATTGGGATTATGATGGGTTTTTTAGTGGCCGGCATGCTTCCAATAGAAATTGCTATAGCCATTATGCTTGGCTCTAATATCGGCACATGTATTACTTCTTATTTAGCATCAATAGGAACAGAAAAAAGCTCAAAGCTATGTGCATATGCTCATATTTGGCTAAATATAGGAGGAGTTATTCTATTCTATCCTTTCATTGACATATTAGCAGCTACCGTTAAAAATATGACTGCTGACATCGATGTTCAACTTGCCCATGCAAGCCTTTTATTTAATGTCCTATCTTCCCTACTTGTTCTACCCTTTGCCGAGCGTTTTGGCAAATTAATAATGCGTATACATAGCTGAAATTTTGCTTATTTTCTTGATAATAGAGGAGGCTTAGACAAAACTAAATTGTCTATCTGTAAATAATCAATCGGCGAAACCAATTCATTCCATTGCGATACGTCGCGCGATGAACGAGGCATTTTGACTTAACTAATGGAGAATACTGAAACAGCAATTTAACCATAATTATTGGTAGCCCACTTTTAAATTGGGTATTTTCATATGTTTTCCGAGGAGATAGCACTCCTTTGGAAAGCGAAGTGTATTTTAGGCTGTTGATATTACTATCCCAACTTTACTGAAACAGCCTTTTATAAACTGATTAAAAACCCGCCCCCCAACCATACGAAACGCTTGTATGGTTGGGGGGCGGGTTTATTTATGACCGAAATACTTATGTCCCAGTCTCTTTTTCACATAACTTTAAGTAAATCATATTGTGATTGATATAAATGATAATATAATCCTTTTAAAGCCATTAGCTCGTCATGGGTACCTTTTTCCGCAATTCTTCCTCCATCTATATAGAATATTTGACTGCTATTTTTAATGGTCGATAAGCGATGAGCGATAATAAAAGAAGTTCTTCCCTTTAGTAATTCCGTTATCCCTTCTTGTAGAAGCTCCTCTGTTTTGGTATCAATACTACTAGTCGCTTCATCTAAGATCAATATTTTGGGATTTGCTAAAAGTGCCCTTGCAAAGGATATTAATTGTCTTTGTCCTGCTGATAAAGTACTGCCTCGTTCTTCAACAACCGTATGATATCCATCCTTTAGATCTTTAATGAAGTCATCTGCCCTGACAATTTTAGCCGCTGTGATTATTTCATCTTCTGTTGCATCCAATTTTCCATAACGAATATTATCAAGGATTGTTCCTGAAAATACAAAAGTGTCTTGAAGCATTACCCCCATTTGAGAACGCAGTGATTTCAATGTGACATCTCGTACATCGATATCATCAATTTTTACGCTTCCTTCATTAACATCATAGAACCTGCTAAGTAAATTTATAATGGTTGACTTTCCTGCACCAGTTGGTCCTACTAAAGCAATGCTTTCTCCCGCATTAATATGGAAACTGACATCGTTTAGAATGTTTTTCCCTTCTTCATAACGGAAAGATACATGATCAAATGTTACGTTTCCTTTAATAGTCGGCATTTGAATGGCTTTAGGATTATCTTTAATATCTGGCTCTACATCTAGCGTTTCAAAAATTCGTTCTAAATAAGCAGACGCTGTAATAAGCGCATTATAAAAGTTCCCCATATTAATTACTGGATTCCAAAAGTTATTTACATAGCCAATAAAAGCAACAAGTGTACCTGTACTAACATCCACCCCAATCTGACGGATTCCTACAAAGTAAATTAAACTTGTTGTCAACACAGAGATGTTTTGTACACCTGGCCAGAGTAGAAACTGAATGGAAACAGCCTTCATCCAAGAGGTTCGAGTTTCATTGCTCACTTCATCAAATATTTCATAATTCTCATCTTCTCTTGCAAATGATTGTGTAATCTTAATCCCTGCAATACTTTCATGAATATATGCATTCATGTTGGATTGTTTGTTACTTAACACTTGATATGCTTTTCTTTGCATATTTTTAATAACCCATACCAATATTCCTAAAATAGGGAGCAGAGCTAAACTGTATAATGTTAATTTAGCATCAATCGCAAACATAAAAATCAAAGTAATAATAACACTGATAATATCTGAGATTAGATTAATTAATCCGTTGCTTAATAAATCACTAAGTGTATTAATATAGTTAACTACTCTTATTAATATTTTTCCATGTGGACGATTATCAAAATAAGAAAAAGGTAACTTTTGCAAATGCTGAAAAATATCCAAACGCATATCCTTTAAAATATTTTGACCGATACGTGTAATCCATTGAATTCTATAACGCATACATATTCCAATAACGATAAGGGATAACAAAAATAGTATACTAAGTCCAATTAATAGCGGAATATTTTTATCTGGGATAATTTCATCGATTGCTATTTTCGTAAAAAATGGACCGAGCATCCCTGCAACATTGGCAGTTAATATGATCAGCAATGTAATAAACAATGCCTTTTTATAAGGTTTAATATATGCACCGATACGTTTATAGTGACTCCAGTTAAATTCGGTTTCTAATTCTTCATCAACATTAAATTTATTACGGGCCAATGGTTGCTCCCCCTTCTTCCTGCTCAACTAGTCCTAGCTGCCTTTTATAAACATCGTAATACAGCCCTTTTTTCGCTACAAGCTCCATATGCGTACCCTGCTCTTTCACTTCCCCTTTGTCGAGAACTAAAATAAAATCCGCATCTCTTACAGAAGAAATTCGGTGTGCAATAATGAAGGTTGTTTTATCTTCGGTTAGCTGATTTAATTCCTTTTGGATTTTACTTTCTGTTTCCATATCTACCGCAGAGGTTGTATCGTCCAAGATTAAGATGGATGGATCTTTTGCTAATGCTCTTGCTAAGGAAATCCTTTGCTTTTGTCCGCCTGATAGACCAACTCCACGCTCTCCCACAATGGTATTGTAGCCCTCGGGCATTCTGACGATAAAATTATGAGCATCTGCTATAGCAGCAACTCGCTGTATCTGTTCTATATTCAAAAATGGCTTTCCAAAAGAAATGTTTTCTTCAATTGTATTTGAGAATAAGAAGATATCTTGCATAACCATGGAAATCTGATTACGGAGCTTTCGTACAGGCCATTCTTTTGCATTTACGTGATCAATTAATACTTCCCCTTCAGTCGGATCATAGAATCTGGCAATCAAGTTAACTAGTGTAGATTTACCTGACCCTGTTTCCCCTAATATTCCAACCGTTTGTCCTGGTCGGACTGCAAAGGACACATTTTTTAATATTTGCGTTTCTGGATCATCAGAAAACGCAAAGGAGACATTTTTAAACGTTACGTAGCCGGAAATTTTCTTCGTTTGCTTTCTTTCTTCCACTCTAATCTGTGGTTCTGTTTTTAATAAATTTCTTATTTTTACACAAGATGCATTAAAACGCTGTACATCATTTATTAACCATCCGCTCATTCGCATTGGCATATTTAATAACCACATGAATCCATTAAAAGCAACTAAATCCCCAATTGTCATGCTTCCTTGAATAACAAATAATCCGCCTAGCAATAATGTGATAACAGCGAGCATACCTGCAAAGCCATCTAACCATGGTAAGTATTTTTTTGACACATTGGCAGAATCCAGATTACGCTTTTGATAATCATTATTGAAATGATTGAACTTTTCAATTTCGTATTCTTCCCGCGAAAATGCTTTGACTACTCTGTTCCCACTAATATTTTCTTCTACCATTGAATTCAGCCTTGAAAAACTTTCTCTAATTTCTAAAAATACTGGGTGTGCTGCCCTGGACATTTTTTGTGTAAAAATAAAAATAATTGGCGTGACTGCAACTAATCCTAAAGTTAATTTCCAATCAATATTCATCATTACGATAATAGCTACAACAAACCAAACGACACATTCGGCTATGTTATAGCATACCCATGAAACGAAATGACGTATGGCGTCCATATCCCCCGTCATTCTCGCCATAATATCTCCCACTCTATTATGATTAAAGAAATCAAAATCAAGCTCTTGAAGCTTCTTATACATGTCTTGCCTGATATCAAACTGTGCATCCTGACCAACTTTTTCATATAATAATTGGTATATGTAACGGGTAACGGTTCTAATAAGTGTTGCTCCTACCATCGCTAACAGAATTGGAACTAAAAGTTGTACTTGATTATTCTCAATGACTTCATCAATTAGCCTTCCACTTAATATAGGAATAATCACTACAAAAAAGGAATTTGCCAATAAAATCAATGTTGCGGTAATTACTTTTTTCTTATTCTTCTTTACATAACTCCAAATCCATTGATAATTATTCAATAGGAATCTACACTCTTTCTTTTTTAATTTGTTTACTTCAAAAATGATATTTGCAAAGACATCTTAATATTCGTATAAAACGAAATTCACTACGTAAAATCAATAATATCTCTCAAAACAAATATAAGGGGGTATACAAAACTTGAATTCGTTTTCATGTCTTTCTCATCTCTCCCATCTTTTTATAGCATTGCTGAGTCCATTGTTATGCATAGGCTATTTATCTTTCATCTCCTTTTTGCCATTTTGTTAGCTAACAAATCCTCATACGCCATTTGAATAAAAAATGTGCAGTCTCATTATTAGTATAGTAAGACTACTTATAGGGCAATAAGAAATAAAGATTCCTTTCTTATTACAGATTAATTTTAGTCATCACTGATTGACGTAACTAGTACTTAAATTGTATAATTATGGACAAAATTTGACTTGAAAGGAGCATATTGAATGTTATATTATCAATCTAATTATTTTGGACAAAATGGAGATTTTGATCGTATTTCGGCAACCAATCCCAATATCCTTCCACATTTTCATCGAAGTATGGAGCTTGTAATGGTCGATGAAGGGACACTGAATCTTACAATCCAAAATAAAACCTATACCCTTCACAAAGGAGAAAGCGCTTTCGTTCTTTCGAATCAAATACATAGTATGCAAAGTAAAAATAAAAACCATGCCTGGATTTATGTCTTTTCTCCAGAGTTTGTTAATCAATTTTTTCAATTAAGCAAAAATAAAGATTTAATCGAACCTATATTCCGCTTACAGCCCGGTATTAGTGAGATGATTAAGGAGATATTAATGACTAATAAAAGCTCGATGATAGCCAAAAAAGGTGTCCTTTATTTGATTTGTGCTGAATTGTTAAATCAAACAACCTTTAAAGAGGAAGCAAGAAGAGATGAATATTTATTACATGATTTACTGAATTATATCCAAAATCATTTTACCGAGGAGCTTTCATTAAAAGATTTATCACAAAAATTTGGCTATGACTATTCCTACCTATCTAGATTTTTCACAAAGATACTGAAAGTTCCGTTCGTTGATTTTCTTAATGGACATCGTGTCACATTGGCATCTCAATTATTAAAAACTACGGATAGCAAAATTACAGAAATTGCCGATATAGTCGGATATCGAAATATTCGTAGCTTTAATCGTAATTTCGAAAAACTTATGAATACAACTCCGAGTAATTATCGAAAAATTTATTTGGAAAATTATTAGTATTACATGCCGTTTGAATGAAAAAAACCTTAGAGAAAACAATTCTACGTTTTCTCTAAGGATTTTAAAAAAAAGGAATATTAATAATCACTGGTGCTCGTTAAACCATTAACGATTGCAACACCAGAGCTTGCTCCAATTCTAGTTGCTCCAGCTTCAATCATTTTCGCTGTATCTTCGCTACTGCGTACCCCTCCAGATGCCTTTACACCTACACTCGGTCCGACAGTTTTTCTCATTAATGCAATGTCCTCAACTGTTGCTCCACCTGTGGAGAAACCAGTAGATGTTTTAACAAAATCAGCGCCAGCTTCTACTGCTAGTTTACAAGCAATCTCTTTTTCCTCATTAGTTAATAAGCTTGTTTCAATAATAACTTTTGATAACGCCTTGCCTTTTGCAGCATTCACTACTGCTTTTATATCTTCTTTTACTAAATCATAATTTTTATCCTTTAATGCACCAATATTAATAACCATGTCTACTTCTGTAGCACCATTTTTAATGGCATCCTCTGTTTCAAATGCTTTCGTTGCAGAAGTGGTTGCACCTAAAGGGAAACCGATCACTGTACATACTTTTACTTCTGTTCCATCAAGTAATTCACTAGCAACTTTCACCCATGTTGGATTAACACAAACGGAAGCAAATGTATATTGCTTTGCTTCTTCACAAAGAGTAACAATTTGTTCTTTCGTTGCTTCAGCTTTCAATAAAGTGTGATCAATCATTTTAGCAATGTTCATTATGATTCTCCTTTGATATATGTACTCTTGAAAAATATATATTCAAGCTCTTTAGAATACTAATTCAAAAGAGCTTGAGTAACTTATTATATATTAAATGTAAATCAACAAAATAGGAAATGCTATGGTTAAGATACTATCGCAGCCTGATCTTCCATTTCCTCTAATATGCGGACAAATTGCCCTTCATTTACAGGATAACCAGCTTTTGTTATTTTTACTTTAACAATTTTCCCTATCATTTCTTCTGTAGCAGGGAACACAATTTTTAAATAGTTATCTGTATAGCCAACAAAGAGTTTTCCATTGCCATCCTCTTTGTATACTTCTTCCGGAATGACTTCTACTACTTCCCCTTCATAGTTAGACGCATATTCTTTTGCAAGTTGATCAGAAAGAGAAATCAATCGATGAACACGTTCATTTTTTACTTCTTCGTCAATTTGGTTGTCCATACGTGCGGCAGGAGTTCCAGTTCTCTTAGAATATGGGAACACATGTAATTCAGAAAATTTATGGTCTTTTATAAAATTATATGTTTCCATGAACTCTTCTTCTGTTTCGCCTGGGAAGCCAACGATAACATCAGATGTGATAGCAAGTCCTGGTAGAGCTTCTTTTAATTTTGTAATTCTTTCTGCAAAAAATTCCATCGTATATTTTCTTCTCATTCTTTTTAAAACAGTGTCAGAACCTGATTGAATAGGAATATGAAGATGGTTTACGACAATTTTGGATTTATCCAATACTTCAATAACTTCATCTGTTATTTGACTAGCTTCAATGGAAGAAATACGTAGTCTTTTCAAGCCCTTTACTTCTGCTTCTAAGTCTCGAAGTAAGTTTGCAAGATTATAATCCTTCATATCTGAACCATATCCACCTGTATGAATCCCTGTTAAGACAATCTCTTTATAGCCAGCATCCACTAATTGTTGTGCTTGTTTAATGACATCTTGTGGATCCCGAGAACGCATTAAACCTCTTGCCCATGGAATAATACAAAATGTACAAAAATTATTACAGCCTTCTTGAATTTTTAATGAAGCTCTTGTTCTATCTGTAAAAGCAGGTACATCCATTTCCTCATATACGCGGTTTTTCATAATGTTTCCAACCGCATTAATTGGTTGTCTTTCTTCTTTGTACTGTGCAATATACTCTAGCATTTTTACGCGATCCTGTGTACCCACTACAATATCAACACCAGGAATAGCCATAATTTCTGCTGGTGACGTTTGTGCATAACAACCTGTAACACAAATAACTGCGTCAGGATTTTTCCGCACTGCACGACGAATAACTTGTCGGCTCTTCTTATCGCCTGTATTTGTAACTGTACATGTGTTAATAACATATACATCAGACATATTTTCATATTCTACACGTTCATAGCCCTGTTGTTTAAACAACTGCCAGATCGCTTCTGTTTCATAATGGTTTACTTTACATCCTAATGTGTGAAAAGCAACTGTTGGCATTTTTATCACTCCATCAATTCAAAATGATAAGATACAGCAGACAACAGATACAATGGAGCTGTCTCTGTTCTTAATATTCTTGGACCAAGTCCACATAATTCAAAACCATGATCTTTTAATAACGTAACTTCTGCTTCTGTTAGACCACCTTCTGGTCCAAATACAGCAAGGATTGATTGTCCCTTTGCCATTGACTTAAGTTTCTTCGTTAATATAGACGATTCGCCTTGTCTTGCCTTTTCTTCGTATGCTACTAACTTTACATGAAAGCCTTCTGAAAGTTTAATCAATTCTTTTATATCAATTGGGGTATTTACTTTAGGAATCATCGTCCGATGAGATTGTTCTGCTGCTTCTTTCGCAATCTTATTCCAGCGAACAAGCTTTTTCCCACCTTTTTTCTCATCCCACTTAACGACAGAGCGAGCTGCTATAAAAGGGATAAACTTAAAAGCACCTAATTCTGTCCCTTTTTGAATAATCCATTCTAGCTTATCCCCTTTTGGCATTCCGCTCACAATGGAAACAGAAACAGGAAGCTCTATTTCTCCTTCTAACCATTGTACCACCTTTGCCGTCACTTCGTTTTCGGAAATATTTGCTATCTTACAACGTGCTACCTGTTGATTATCATTTACACAGTATATTTCATCTTCCATATTCATTCGCATAACACGAACGATATGATGATAATCATCTTCTTGGATAATAAATGTATCTTCTTCATTTTTAGCAAAATAACGCTGCAATCGAAATACCTACTTTCCTTTACCCAATAGATAAGGAAGAATCGTAAAACGAAACTTCCTTTTTCCTTTAGTCTATACGCTTACCCTTTTTTAGCTTTAACCGTAAAAAGATATAAGTTTATAGTTACTCACTCATTCTTTTTTGAGCAGTAATACTAACCCAATCTTCCATTTGAACCGTTTCTATTATTTCTAGTCCAGATGCAATAATAGCATCCTTTACTTCTTCTTTTTTCTGAAGAATTATACCAGAAGCAATAAAGTAGCCGTCTTTATGAAGTAAACGGTACACATCATCTGTAAAACGCACAATAACCTCTGCCAATATATTTGCAACAATCACATCTGCCTGTTCATTTATTCCACTCAATAAATTATTTTGACAGACCGTTGTCGTTTCATGAACCTTGTTTAATTTAATATTTAGTTTTGCAGAACGCACCGCAACTTCATCCAAATCTAGGGCAAGCACAGATTTAGCTCCTAACATTGCCGCAGCAATGCTTAATACACCAGAACCAGTCCCAACATCAATAACTATATCCTCTTTTTTAACTATTCTTTCCAAAGCTTGGATACATAATACAGTTGTTGGGTGGGTACCTGTACCGAAAGCCATGCCTGGATCTAATTCAATTATTAATTCATCCGTATGAACAGGTGTATAATTCTCCCATGTTGGTACAATGGTAAATTTCTCTGATATTTTTACAGGATGATAATATTTTTTCCAAGCAGTAGCCCATTCTTCTTCATTAACTTCCATGATGGAAACTTTGTTTAAACCAATATCAATATTAAATAGTACTAAATTATTGATGTTTTCTTTAATTGCCTCTACTGTTTCTCCAAGAAAACTATTGATTGGTAAATATGCTTTAACTAGGACGCCTTCTTCAGGATAATCATCAGGATTTAGTTGGTAGATTTCGCCGAATTGGTCTTCTCTTTCTTTAATTAATTCAAAGGGATCTTCAATCACTACCCCACTAGCACCTGCTTCATGCAAAATATTTGAAATAGGTTCAATCGCTTCATTTGTCGTATGAATTGTGATTTCTGACCATTTCATCTCTACCAACTCCTTTTTGATTATTCACCTTTAAACGCTTTTTTTACTTTAGAGAAAAAGCTGTCCTCTTCTTCTCCTTGAGGGGAAACTCCAGATACATCAGCAAATTCTTGTAATAGTTGCTTTTGCTTATCTGATAACTTTGTAGGTGTGACTAAACGAATGATAACATGCTGGTCACCTTGGCCATATCCACGTACATTCGGAATACCTTTGCCTTTAAGTCGGAATTTCGTTCCAGTTTGTGTCCCTGCAGGCACTTTTAGCTTCACTTTTCCATGGATGGTTGGTACTTCCACTTCATCTCCAAGCGCAGCCTGAACAAACGTGATTGGCATTTCACAATATACATCTTCTCCATCACGTTCGAAGAACTCATGTCTTCTTATGTGGAATACGACATATAAATCTCCTGCTGGTCCCCCGTTTGTGCCAGGTTCTCCTTGGCCTGTGACTCTTAATTGCTGACCATCATCAATACCGGCTGGAATTTTAACACTGATTTTGCGGCGTTTTTTCACTTTACCTGTTCCGCCACAAGTAGAACATTTATGTTTAATCTCTTTACCAGTTCCATTACAGTAATTACATGTTCTTCTATTCACAATACGACCGAATGGTGTGTTTTGCTCCACATTCAGTTGACCTGTACCGCTACAATGCTTACATGTAACTGGCTTAGTGCCTGGCTTTGCTCCTGTTCCATTACATGTTTCACAATTTTCTTCTCTTGGTATTTCAATTTCAGTTTCTTTACCAAATGCCGCTTCTTCAAACGAAAGGGTCATCGTATACTGTAAATCAGCTCCTTGACGCGGTGCATTTGGATCTCTTCTTCTGGATCCTCCACCACCACCAAAGAAAGTGCTGAAAATATCTTCAAAACCGCCAAAGCCACCGAAATCTGAGCCGCCACCAAAGCCTTGGTTAGGATCTGTATGTCCAAATTGATCATAATGAGCTCGTTTTTGGTCATCACTTAGTACTTCATAGGCCTCTTTCACTTCTTTAAACTTTTCATCTGCATCTTGTTCTTTATTAATATCCGGATGATACTTTTTTGAAAGCTTTCGATAAGCCTTTTTTATTTCATCCTTAGAAGCTCCTTTGCTAACTCCAAGGACTTCATAGTAATCTCGTTTGTCCATAATTGATTACCACTCCCCGATTCTTTTCACATAGATGCTATTGTATCATTTTGCATTTCCAAAGTACAATAGTTTCTTCCTAACTTTCTTAAATATCCCCAAAAAACATCTAAAAGAAAAGCCAAAGTCAAGATAACCTGACTTTGACTTTTTTTCTAATTATATATTGTTTTCATTCGTTTATTTATCGTCTTTTACTTCTTCAAATTCTGCATCGACTACGTTGTCATCTTTATCAGATGCTCCGCCCTCTGCTCCTTGTGCAGCTTGTGCAGCTTGAGCAGCCTCTTCATATAATTTCATAGAAAGAGCTTGAACGATTTCTTGAAGAGCTTCTTTTTTCGCACGAATATCTTCTAATTCGTTTTTCTCAATAGCAGCTTTTAAAGCGTCTTTTGCCTCATTCGCTTTGGCAACTTCGCTTTCGTCCACTTTTCCTTCTAAATCTTTCAATGTTTTTTCAGTAGTGAATACTAATTGATCTGCTTCATTACGTAGTTCCACTTCTTCTTTACGCTTTTTATCTGCTTCAGCATTTTCTTCTGCTTCTCTTACCATTTTGTCGATTTCTTCATCTGACAAGCCTGTAGAAGATTTAATTGTAATAGTTTGTTCTTTGTTTGTGCCAAGATCTTTCGCACGAACATTTACAATACCGTTTTTATCGATATCAAATGATACTTCAATTTGCGGAATTCCACGTGGTGCTGGTGGAATATCAGCTAATTGGAAACGGCCTAATGTTTTATTATCTGCAGCCATTGGGCGCTCCCCTTGAAGCACGTGGATATCAACAGCTGTTTGGTTATCTGCAGCAGTTGAGAATACTTGGGACTTAGACGTTGGGATTGTTGTATTACGATCGATTAGCTTCGTAAATACTCCACCCATAGTTTCGATACCTAATGAAAGTGGTGTGACATCTAAAAGAACAACATCTTTAACATCACCAGTAATTACTCCACCTTGGATAGCTGCACCCATTGCAACTACTTCATCAGGGTTTACCCCTTTATGTGGCTCTTTGCCGATTTCTTTTTTGATTGCTTCTTGAACTGCAGGGATACGTGTTGAACCACCTACAAGGATAACTTTATCAATTTCAGAAGCGTTAAGATTAGCATCTTTAAGTGCTTGACGAGTTGGTCCCATTGTACGTTCTACTAATGAAGCAGAAATTTCTTCGAATTTAGCACGAGATAAAGTTACTTCTAAGTGAAGTGGCCCAGCTTCTCCAGCTGTGATAAATGGTAAAGAAATTTGTGTAGAAGCTACACCAGAAAGATCTTTTTTCGCTTTCTCTGCTGCGTCTTTCAAACGTTGTAAAGCCATTTTATCTTTGCTTAGATCAATGCCATTTTCTTTTTTGAATTGTTCTACTAAATAATCGATAATAACTTGGTCAAAGTCATCTCCACCAAGACGATTGTCACCAGCAGTTGACTTAACTTCAAATACGCCATCGCCAAGCTCAAGGATAGATACGTCAAAAGTACCTCCCCCAAGGTCATAAACTAAAATAGTTTGGTCTTCCTCTGTTTTATCAAGACCATAAGCTAAAGCAGCAGCAGTTGGTTCGTTGATAATACGCTCAACTTCTAATCCAGCAATTTTACCAGCATCTTTTGTTGCTTGACGTTCTGCATCATTGAAGTAAGCAGGTACTGTAATAACAGCCTTTGTTACTTTCTCTCCAAGATACTCTTCTGCATAACCTTTTAAGTATTGAAGAATAATAGCAGAAACTTCTTGAGGAGAGTAGTTCTTGCCTTCAACTTCCACTTTATAATCTGTACCCATATGACGTTTAATTGACATAATCGTGTTTGGGTTTGTGATAGATTGACGTTTTGCAACTTCCCCTACTTGACGTTCTCCATTTTTGAATGCTACTACAGAAGGAGATGTTCTATTACCTTCTGGATTTGGGATAACTTTTGGTTCTCCACCTTCAAGTACAGCAACACAAGAGTTTGTTGTACCTAAATCAATTCCAATAATTTTACTCATGGAAATTTCCCTCCTATTATTTTAATATGTAATGCTTATTGACTTACTTTAACCATTGCAGGACGAATCACTCTGTCTTTTAACTTATACCCTTTTTGAAACTCTTCTACCACGATATTAGATTCCGTTCCCTCTACTTCCTCTTGCATAACTGCTTGATGAAGGTGGGGATCAAATTCTGTTCCAACCGCTTCAATAGCTTCTACACCTTCTTTTTTAAGAGCCTCAATAATTCCACGATAAACCATCTCCACACCAGTATATAAACTCTGTGTTTGTTCATCAACGGCTTCAATTTTCAATGCTCTTTCCAAATTATCGATGCTTGGTAATAAGTCCATTACTAGACTTTGTGCTCTATATGTTTGAGCCGCTTCCATGTCAAGCCTTGATCTGCGACGTGAATTATCAAAATCAGCCTGCAGGCGAAGATAGCGATTAGTTTCTTCTTCTAACTTAGCTTCTAGCACAGCAATTTTTTCATTTGCTGCCTTTAGTTCTTCCTCAACTGCATTTTCCTCATTGGAAGGAGTTGCTTCAGCCTCTTCAAATACTTCTTCAACAGTTTCTTCTACTTGGACATTTTCTTGTTGTTCCATCTCTGCACTATTTGTTGTTTTTTCATCTGCCAACTTGTTCACCTCCCTTAAAGGAATAATTATTCAAATGAAACCCGTACAGATTGGCACAGTTGCCAATAAGTTAATAGGTTAGTTATCCTAATTTCTACACTTTAAATATTCCACAGTAGTTATTTTTGATACAAATTAGTAAGTACTTTTGTCAGGTCATTCGATAAAATATTTAATAAGCTAACAACTCTTGAATATTCCATTCTTGTAGGACCAAGAATGGCGATTGATCCAATTTGCTCATTCCCTATACTGTAAGAAGCAGAGATAATACTGCAGTTTTCCATAGCGATATTATTATTTTCTCTACCAATTTTAATGCTTATATCAGAGGAATTATTGCGAATAAGCTCTGGGATTCCATCCTCTTTTTCAATCATATTCAACAAATTTCTTATCTTAGCAATATCATGAAATTCTGGTTGACTTAAAATATTGGTTTTTCCGCCAAAAAACAATTTTTCATGTGTTTCAATTTTTACCGTTTCTGAAAGTGAGTTGATTAAATACTCATAATTGCTAATATGCTGTTTCAACAAGGAAGCAACTTCTTTATAAATCTTGTTATGAAGCTTATCAATAGATACGCCCGTTAAACGTTCATTCAAGATATTTACCAGCTTCTCAATTTCACCAGCATGGATAGATTCAGGTAAATGAAACATTCTGTTTTCTACATGTCCTGAGTCTGTCACAATAATGGCAATGGCCGTATTCGTATTTAAAGGAACAATTTGAATTTTCTTCAATTTGTTTTCCTTAACGGCAGGCCCAAGGACAATAGTAGTATAATTTGTTAAATCAGACAATATTTTTGCGGATTTTTGTACAATATTTTCTAATTCGTATATTTTTTCTGCAAAAAGTGAGTTAATTCTCAAAATTTCTGAACGCTTTAATTTCTGTGGCGATAAAAGATGATCAACATAAAAACGATATCCCTTTTCTGAAGGTACTCGACCAGAAGAAGAGTGCGTTTTTTCGATAAACCCGGATTCTTCTAAATCTGCCATTTCATTACGAATGGTAGCGGAGCTAAACGTAATATTTTCTTTCTTTGATAAACTCCGTGAACCCACAGGTTGTGCTGTTGAAATAAAATCATCAATAATCACCTGTAATATTAATAATTGACGATCAGTTAACACATTAATCACCTCTGTTAGCACTCTTTGTTAGCGAGTGCTAAATCTATATATAAAGTAGCAAAAACAAAGGGGCTGTGTCAATAATTTGCTTCTGATTTCTACAAGAAATTTTTCCCTTTTCCCTTCCAACTAATCACAACAGAAGAAAAGTTTTCTTTCTTAGCCTTTAAAATGTTTAAAAGAAGCGAATACTTCTCCTGTTATTAGAGAACTCCAATAAACGATTGAAACACTTCATTACCTAAGAATCTTCCTTTATCGGTCAATTTCAAATATTCGCCCTGAATTTTGATTAGTCCTCGATCCAATAGCCCCTTTATTTCTTTCTCAAAAAGTTGTAAGACAGTATTATTATATTTTTTTTCAAAGGATGTTAAACTTACCCCTTGGTTTTTTCTTAATCCGAGAAATAATTCTTCCTCCATTTGTTCAACAAGGGATACCTTCTGTTCATGCATAATAGGAAATTCCCCTTGTTCTAATGGCTGCATATATTTTTTCAAAGGACCATAATTAGAGTAGCGGTTTCCAGCAATATACCCATGTGAGCCAGCTCCAAACCCAAAGTATTGCTCATTATTCCAGTAGGTTAGATTATGTCTACTTTTAAACCCAGGCTTGGCAAAATTACTAATTTCATATTGCTGAAAACCATGACTTGTCATCTCTTCCATTAACACCCCATACATGCTTGCTTCCACATCTTCACCAGGTGTTGGTAGTTTACCCTTTCTCATCAGGTTATAAAAAACGGTTTTTGGCTCTATAATAAGAGAGTAGCCTGAATAATGCTGGATATCCAATGAAAATGCAGTCTTTAATGTATCTTTGAAATCTTCCAGTGTTTGCCCTGGCAAACTATAAATTAAATCCACACTAATATTGTTAAATCCAATCTTTTTGGCAGCCTCAATGGATGAAAAAACGTCTTCCGCCTTATGTGTTCTGCCAATCCTTTGTAATAGCTCATTATTAAAAGACTGAACACCAAAGCTTAGACGATTGACACCCCCTTCATAAAGAGCTTTTAATTTATCTTCTGTTAAATCACCAGGATTCGCTTCAAAAGTATATTCGATCCCCTGATGCTGCTGTAGTTCTGTATTAATGATTCCACAAAGTCTTTCTAGCTGCGAGGCAGATAAGCTTGTCGGTGTACCTCCCCCAACAAAAATGGTAGAAAGCGTTTGTTCCCCATACTTATCAATGGTTAACTTTATTTCTTTCTCCAATGAATCTAAGTATTCATCTACCGGCTGTCCTTTTAAAAATACTTTATTAAAATCACAGTAGTGACAAATATGCTCACAAAATGGAATATGAATATATGCTGCTTGTATCAATTTTTCACAACCTTTAATTTAATCAACTCTATTACTAAACAGGGAGACCACAATCCCTGTTTCATTGGTAAAATAAGAAAAGAGGTTGATGCTATCTTTATCTTTAGCACCTACCCCCTTTACTTATAGCAGTCAATGCACTTAATAGCAAGTTTCCTGCACTAGCTGTCATCCATGCTACTTTCGGCTCATCAACTGTATTTTATTTTTTTGTATTATTATCATCCATCCGTAACACGGCCATAAAAGCTTCTTGCGGTACTTCAACGGAACCAACTTGCTTCATTCGTTTTTTCCCTTCCTTTTGCTTCTCTAACAATTTACGTTTACGAGAAATATCGCCACCGTAACATTTAGCCAATACGTTTTTCCGCATCGCTTTAATGGTAGAACGGGCAACTATCTTTTGACCAATTGCCGCTTGGATCGGAACCTCAAACTGCTGGCGTGGAATAAGTTCCTTTAATTTCTCTACAATTACTTTCCCTCTTTCATAGGCAAAATCTTTATGAACAATAAAACTGAGGGCATCCACTTGTTCTGCATTTAATAAAATATCCATCTTCACAAGTGTAGAAGTTTTGTATCCAATCAACTCATAATCAAAGGATGCATAACCTCTTGTGTTTGATTTCAATTGGTCAAAGAAATCATACACAATTTCCGACAATGGGATTTCATACGTAATTTTGACACGAGTTTCATCCATATATTGCATATCAATGAATACACCACGTTTTAGTTGACATAATTCCATGATCGCACCGACATATTCATTAGGAGCCATCATTGTTGCTTTAACAAAAGGTTCTTCAATGCGTTCGATTTTTTGAGGATCTGGCATTGCCGACGGATTGTCTACCTTGATTTCAGTTCCATCTGTCAAAATAACATCGTAGATAACACTTGGTGCTGTTGTAATCAAGTCAATTTTAAATTCTCGCTCAATCCGTTCTTGGATAATCTCCATATGAAGAAGGCCAAGGAAACCACAACGGAAACCAAATCCTAATGCTTGAGATGTCTCTGGCTCAAATTGCAACGCAGAATCATTTAGTTCCAATTTTTCTAATGCTTCCCGTAAATCATTAAATTTCGCACTGTCTATTGGATACAACCCACAATAAACCATTGGATTTAACTTACGGTATCCTGGTAATGCTTCTGTTGCGCCATTCTTTGCATTAGTTATGGTATCCCCTACTCGAGTATCCCCAACATTTTTAATTGCCGCTGTTAAGAAACCTACATCCCCAACAGATAAGTGATCTGTAGGAGTAGCTTTCGGTGTAAATACTCCCACCTCAATAACTTCAAATTCTTTGCCTGTTGCCATCATTTTAATTTTGTCACCAGGTTTTACCGTACCATCAACAACACGGATATACGTCACAACCCCACGATATGCATCATATAGGCTGTCAAAAATAAGTGCTTTTAATGGCGCTTCTGGATCCCCTTCAGGAGCAGGAACTTTCTCAACAACTTGTTCTAGTATTTCCTCTATCCCTATTCCAGCTTTGGCAGAAGCTAGTACAGCCTCAGAAGCATCTAATCCAATTACCTCTTCAATTTCATTTCTAACCCTTTCAGGATCAGCACTTGGAAGGTCAATTTTATTAATAACCGGAACAATTTCCAAATCATTATCAATTGCTAAATAAACATTTGCTAATGTTTGTGCTTCAATTCCTTGTGCAGCATCAACTACTAGTACTGCTCCTTCACATGCAGCCAAACTACGTGATACTTCATATGTAAAATCCACGTGACCTGGTGTATCAATTAAATGAAGTGTATAGATTTCTCCATCATTTGCCTTATATTTAAGCTGGACTGAGTTTAATTTAATCGTGATTCCACGTTCTCTTTCTAAATCCATTGAATCTAATAGCTGATCTTTCATCTCACGTGCAGTGAGTGCGTTTGTTTTTTCTAATATTCTATCAGCTAGGGTGGATTTCCCATGATCTATATGTGCAATAATAGAAAAATTTCTAATTTTTGATTGTCTTTTTAGCATCTCTTCTCTGTTCATTTAGTTCACTCCTACAATAATCGCGCATGTACACTATTTTTGATTATAGCAGTGTGAAGAATAAGATTCAACGAAAAGTAAAATGAATTACTAAACAGTTTTCTAGTTTTCTTTTTCTTCAATTATATCTCCAACCAGACTTACGCCTTTTTCTGCCAATGAAGAAATGGTATCAGCTACTCCTTTACCGATACTTGACAATAAATTAAAAGCCCTCATTTCTTCTAATTGCTGTTTCTTTTGTTCTAAATCATGACTTGTAACGTTTTGTCCTAGGACGGAAGCCTCTACATTTCCATCCTCATTTTTTACGGAGACTGCACTTTGAAGCCCTTGATCATCATAGCCTCTCATTTTGTGAATCCCGCTATTTGCTTGCTGCATTCCGAATAAGACACATATAAACATTAACAAAACGATTCCGACAGCACCTAATGTATATAGTTTCAACTTGATCAATCTCCTTTAATCTAATTATCAAGTCTGCAATTCTCCATATATTAAAAAGAAAGGGAGCATCCCTAGAGATACATCCTTTCGTTCCATGGAAAAATAGCAATCATTTCCTAGCAACTCTATTAAAATGTATGAAAATACTAGGAAAGATAGAACTATTATTGTCAACTAGTGAGTATTATAACCAACATTTTCTTGATTAATGGCTGAATGAAGGGCAGCATTTAATCCATTTGCAAGTAAGTTAGCCATATCCTCAATAAAGACATCCACTTCTTTTGGCGTAACCATTAAATTATGACCTATTGGCGATAGCACTTCATAAATTAACTTTCTCTTTTCCTCTTCAGGCAATGTACCAATAATACCGAGAAAAGTCTTCCGATGCTGTTCTTCTGGCAAATCCTCCTCCGTTAATTTTCTTTTTTCTCCAAAGCTTAATCCTGCCGGTGCTAACGCTCTTGATGGCCTATTCCCTTCTTTTAGTTCTTTTCCAAAATGCTTCAAGATGTAATCTATCGTATCGCTCGTAATAGATACAGCATCCACCACCGTCGGTACTCCTATTGCAATCACTGGTCTTCCTAGTGTTTCTTCACTCAGTTCCTTCCGTTTATTTCCTACGCCAGACCCTGGATGGATCCCTGTATCTGAAACTTGGATAGTAGAATTTACACGGTCTATTGAACGTGATGCGAGTGCATCAATTACGATAACAAAATCAGGATTCGTTTTCTCTACTACTCCTTTAATGATATCGCTCGTTTCAATTCCAGTAAGACCCATTACTCCTGGGGCTAAACTTGATACTGGCCGATATCCCTCTTCCACGCTTTCTGGCTGCAATTCGTATAAATGCCTCGTTACAAGTATATTTTCACAAACCTGAGGTC
Organism: Bacillus sp. 522_BSPC; assembly: GCF_001076885.1. Classification (GTDB taxonomy): domain Bacteria; phylum Bacillota; class Bacilli; order Bacillales; family Cytobacillaceae; genus Niallia; species Niallia hominis. Next base: position 18,794 of record NZ_JVDT01000254.1, on the reverse strand, counting down.
CTAACGCATCTGGGGTAACATTCCAGTTCCCTAGCCCAACTACTAAGCAGGATGCATTTTCTTTAATATTGCTCTGCTTTAAAAATTGCGAAAACTCACTTGCAAAAACTTTCTCTACTTTCTCTTGCAATTTCGTATCCTGCTGTCTTATTCCTAATACTTCTATTGTTAAATATTTACCTTGTTTTTTCCCTATTATTTCTTCGCCCTTTTCTGTTACTTCCACATAGGACATTTTAATGCCATTTTCCTCTTTTTCCTTGATGATAACCCCTTCAAGCTGTGATTGATCCTGTTCATTTTGAACAAGCCCTTGTTTATGTAAAGCTAAATCCTTTGCCTCAATAGCTAAATCAGTCCGTATAGAATACATGCTTAAATCTAGTTTTTCCTCCATCGTTATCCCCTTCCAATTAAATTAATATAAGAGTATTATTAGCATTGCCTTTCTCCCCAAAAAAATTCATATTGTCCAAATTAGAAGGAAGTCTTGCATTATTAGTCCTCGTTTGATAAAATATCACTTGTTCTTTAAGTTTTTTAGGAATGTATATATCGAGTTTAAATAATGAACTTGATGCTTCTTTTTAGGAGGTGAACGTAAATGCCAAATATTAAATCTGCTATTAAACGTGTAAAAACTAGTGAAGCTCGTAATGCTCAAAACACTACAGTTAAATCTGCAATGCGTACTGCTGTTAAAAAGACTGAAGCTGCTATTGCTCTTAATGATACAACTGCTGCAAATGAAAGTTTTGTAGAAGCTGCTAGTAAATTAGACAAAGCTGCTGCTAAAGGTCTTATTCATAAAAATGCTGCTGCTCGTAAAAAATCTCGTTTAGCGAAAAGAAAAAATGCTTCAAACGCATAATGAGTAAAAAAAGACTATCAATTAGATAGTCTTTTTTATGTCTTTTTATTTATTCAGCTATAATATTAACCCCGTAAATCAAAATATAAACAAAAACAGTAAGAGGGGTTTTTCATCCTACTGTTTTTGTCACTATAAATTCCGCTCTCCTACATTCCATGTCCTAATTGAAATAAAATCATTTCTATCACCATATTTTTTGGCATGGATCCTGTTTTTAACTGATAATCGCCTTCTGCAAATAGTTGGATGCATTTTGTTAATTCCTCTTCTGTAAAACGCTGAGCTTGTCCTGCGGCTAGTTTCACTCGGAATGGATGGACTTTTAAAACAGAGGCAATTTGCTGTTGCCCATATCCTTTTTGAGCTAGTGCCTTTACTTGATAGATTAAGCGAAATTGATTTGCAATAATCGAAAGTATTTTTAATGGCTCTTCATTTTGCTTTAATAAATCATAATAAATCCGTAAGGCTTCATCCATTTTTTTAGAGATTACTTTATCGACAAGGCTAAAGATATTTTGCTCCAATGATTTCGCCACTAATTCCTCGACAATTTCCTTCGTTATTAATTTTGAATCTTGTACATATAAAGCCATTTTATCAATCTCAGATGTTAAAAGGGATAAATTTGTTCCCGCAAGACTTAGGATCATATCCAATCCATCTTCATTTATTTCAACCTGATTATATGCTGCACGCTGCTTGAGCCATTTCTTCAATTCTTGCTCATTTAATTTTTTGGCTTCCAAAATAGACGCTGCTGTTTTTAACTGTTTTGTTATTTTTTTCCTTTCATCTAACTTTTCGTAACTAGCGATAAATATCATTGTAGTAAACGGTGAAGGCTGTTTCAAATATTCCTCCAATTTCTTTACATTATGCTCTACCTTTGACTTTGTTTTTTCAGCCGTAAGGAAGAATGGATTATTTAAAACAATCACTTTTCTATCGCCAAAAAAAGGAATTGTTTCTGCATCCTCTATCGCTAATTCTACCGGAGTTTCCTCCAAATCATATGTAGATAAATTAAAATCCTCATCTTCCTCATTTAATAAAGATTGCAACAATAAATATTTCGTTTCGTTTATTAGAAAAGACTCTAGTCCGTATAATAAATAGACAAAAGAAAAATCTTTGCGTTTAATTTTTTTCCATAATTCTTCGATCATTTCTTCTCCCCATTCCCTAAATAACTCTTTAGCATAAACCATTACTAAACCATTATTATATACGAAACTCCTATTTGTTGTCCTCTTTTTCAAAAATTAGCTCATTTATTAACAGAAAGAAGGTCCTCGAGAAAACTCCTCTCTTGCTTAAGAAATTTCTTCAAAAAAGCTTGCTTGCTTTTCCAAAGAGTCACTAGTAGCAAAAAAAGGGATTCAGAGAAACCTTCCTTCAATCTATAATGAACGTTACATATCAAGGCCTAGGATACTTCATATGTAACGGTGCACTTGTATTATTAATAGTGTGCTCGAATGGCTTTAATCTATTTGTGTCAAGTCTTGACAGCTTAGGAAATGCAAAACAAGTCATTTTTTATAAGTATTTTTTGTTCACAGGTAAGAAAGTAGAAACGTTCTAAAGTCCATTTGCTATCTAGCATATGCTGGCTAACAAATTTCAGGTCTCCTTTTGCGTAAGCAGACACAAAAAAGCTATCGCACTTTGTGTTTCCTTAATCTAGTCGCAGCGCTTAGGTGTTTTGGCGATGTGCAAAGAGCTTAAGCATATCTTACAGTGGGATAGGTATTAGAGTGACATTGTTTATTGATTTAGCCATTCTCATTTGCTATATTCTATGGAATTTGCAATTGAAACGTTCCACCTTTTTCGGAAAAATAAAAAGAAATTCCCCCATTTTCATCTGTTCTAAATACTTTGACTTTACTTTCTTTTAAAGTAGAAAGCACTTCTTGACTTGGATGGTTATAACTATTATTTTCCCCAACTGATATAATAGCAATTTTCGGTTTAAGCTGCTCAATAAATTCACTAGTAGAAGAAGTTTTGCTTCCATGATGGCCCACCTTTAAAATATCTATATCCTTTAAAAGCGGATAGTTAAGCATTAACGCTTCTTCTCCTTCCTTTTCTAGATCACCTGTAAATAACCATGTTCTATTGGCAACCTTTGCATAAATTACAATCGAACCATTATTCTTCGTTAAATCCTCTGTCTCAAAAGGAGCTAAAACTAAAAAAGCATCCTTCCCAGTAGTCCATTTTTCCCCTGCTTGAATAAAGTGAATCGGAATTTTTTTCTGCTTTGCTAACGATAATAGTCTTTCTTTTTCTATCGAAGATTCTTCCGTTACATTTGGATACATTATTTCTTTTACATTTAATTGCTCTATTACAGCTGTACTTCCTCCAATATGGTCTAAATCACCGTGTGTCAATATTAGTTTATCAATCGTAGATATCCCTTTACTTTTCAAAAAAGGAACTACTGTTTTTGCACCTACTTCAAAAGGATCTTTTCGTTTTTGCCATTCCTCCATAGGAAAAGTTACCGTCCCACCAGTATCAATTAAATAAGTCCCCTTATTATATGGCAATTGAATGAGAATACTGTCACCTTGGCCTACATCAATAAAAGTAATTTCGCCTTTTGCTGAATAAACATTGTCAATGTATTGAAAACTAATAATCAATATAGGGATAATATAGAGCCAATTCCTCGATTTCTTTGGCATAATTTCATACAAAAAAAAGAAAATCGGTAAACTGACAATATAAGCGCCAAGCAAAACAGAAGATGGTCTTCCGAGAACAAGCGTACTAAAAGGATAGCTAGCAAGCTTTAATACCAGTTTATCTGAAAACATTAACATAAGATCCAAAGGAAAAGAAAAAAAGGATAATATTTGTGGAAATAGAAAAGAGAGAATATAAAGGCTAATTAAATACGGCAAAACAATAATTGTATAAAAGGGGATATAAATAAGATTCGCTACTAAAGATAGAGTAGGAATTTCATAAAAATAATACAATATAACAGGAATTACTGCATATTCGGAAATAAAAGTAGTAAAGAAATACATTTTGACGGTTGAGGTATGATAAGACCTAATTAGAGTGGAAGAAAGGATGAGGAAAAAACAAACAATAAAGGCTAACAAAAAACCAATATTAAAAAGATTCCGTGGGTCGATAATTAAGCATAAACAAAAGACTACACTGATTATATCAATCATCGGCAAGCCAGAAAAAATTCGAAATTTATTTTTGGCCAATAGTACCATGGAGGTCAAAACAGCTCTAACTACCGATGGACTTATTCCTGTCAATACAGCATAAACGGGCAAGAGTAGTAAAAGAATTGTGCTAGCCCTTTCTTTCGTAATTCCAGCTCGGATCATCACAAAATAAAGTATCCCTATTAATACGACAACATGGGAGCCAGAAATAGCTAGTAGATGGATAATTCCTAAACGCTGATACGCAATTTGGAGGTTTTCGTCCATCATTCCTCGTTCGCCAAAAATAAGCGCTTCTGCAATAGGTACGGTTGTTTCTGAAAAATGTTCAGCAATCCAGATAGTCCCTTTTTCTCTCAGCTGCTTTAATGAAAAGAGGAGATTACTTTCTTCCTTACAGTTTGTTAAATTTAAATCCTGTGTTGCAAGTAACCAATAAATTGAATCATTTTTAAGAAACTGTCTATAATCAAACCCATTCTCGTTTCTTTGCGAAGCGGGAAGCGATAATGACCCCTGTAGCATACAAGTTTTCCCAATCACTCGCTCACTTTCTAAAAAATTTTTTTCTTTTTCTGTATTCATTTTGTAGGAAACGATTAATTTTTCTTTCGTTTGTTTATCACGCCCAACGGTCCTCCACCTATCCCCGTCTATATCAGCTGACTCTAGGAAAGTAATGATAAAAGAAGAATCATCTTCGCTTATCTCCGAGTGGTTTCCTATATTGTCATAACTACCCCTCACAAGAAAAAGGAGAAAGAAACAAATGAGAAAACCACTTAATCCTAATGTGATTTTTTTAGCCAAATAAAGCCATAGGATAAAAAGAATATATAATAGATAAAAAAATAATGTTTGAGAAAAAGAGCATAAAATACCAAAAAATGCCGAAATGGCGAAGAATAGAAATCTAGTTTGAAACATAAATCGCTCCTATCTACTGCTGTAGATCGGAAAAGGAAAAGAATTATCAAATAGACGTCTTTGCTGTAGGGATAATAGAAAATAATTCTTCTGCTCTTTTTTCCAACGTTTCCACATTAACAGTATCCGTATTATTTTCCTTTAATTGCTTAACAAGTGCTTCCACTAAAGCCTTTTTCTCTTCTTTTTTATCAAAATCATTTCTCTCCACTTGTACTGTTGCAATATTAGCCTGTTCAAACAGCTCAAGTGCATACGGATGATTTTTATAATCTATTGCATAATACACTGTCTTAATCCCTGCTTGTACAATCGCCTTGCAGCATTGGAGACAAGGAAAATGAGTGACATATATATCTGCCCCATCTGTAGGAACACCAAATTTTGCACATTGTAAAATCGCATTCATCTCTGCATGAATGGTTCGTACACAATGATTATCAATGACATAGCAACCTTCGTCTATACAATGAACTCCACCAGCTATGCTACCATTATATCCACCAGCAATAATACGCTTATCTCGTACGATAGTCGCTCCAACTGCTAATCTTGTACATGTGCTTCTTAATGCTAATAATTCACTTTGTGCCATAAAATACTCATCCCATGAAATTCTATCCAATTCCCATTCACTCCCATTAATTATCAAAGTTATGCAATGCAATAATCTAATTCTTCATTTAGTTTATCGAGAAGTATGTTGTGAGTCAATTATGAAAAGGAAGCTAAGCCATGGACATAACTCACCTAAATTTTCTGTAAAACATTTGTCTTTCACTTTATGGTAATGAATGCTTCTAATTTCTCATATGTTTTCTCGCCAATTCCACTTATGTTTTTGATATCCTCTTTTGTAGAGAAACCTCCATTTTGTTCACGATATTCAATGATTGCAGCTGCTTTGGAAGGTCCCACCCCTGGCAATTCAGTTAATTCTGTTTCACTAGCCTTATTTATATTTATTAATTCCTCATCTGAGGATAGGCTCGTCTGGTTTCCAGATTCGCTAATAATAGAATCTTCTTCCCCTATATATGGAACATAGATAATCATCTCATCTGTCACCTTCATCGCTAAATTCACCCCATTTTTTTCTCCTTTATCCAACATCCCTCCTGCTTTTTTTATGATATCATTCACTCGGTCTCCTTCCGTTGCTTCATAAACTCCCGGGTTTTTAACTGCGCCTTTTACATCTACAATCAGCAATTTATCTTGTAATCCCTCTTCCACACTATTACCATCTATCGCTGTTTCCTCCACACTGCTACCTGCAAATAAATCATCTTGCTGAATATAGTCTTCTTCCTCATTAGGTTGCATAAGGATAGGAGAATAATGATAAAGCACAAGAAAGAGTAAACAACCTAAAACAATAAAAATGAATTTTCTATTTTTTCGAAGCCAGTCCATGATAACTAATCATCCTTTCAGGTATATTTTTTATCTTTGCTTCATATCGTTATATGAGAAACCGCTCATTATAGGGGGGGAAGGAAAAATGAAAATTGGAATGATTGGTACAGGTAATATGGGGAAAATATTAATAGAAGCGATGATTGATGGAAATGCTATTTCCCCCGAAGACGTATTTATTTTTAATCGAACACTTTCCAAAGCATTAGAAATTAAGGAAAATTATCCAAACATAAATATATGCTCTAATGCTATTGAAATAGCAAAAGAAGCAGATCTTATTTTTTTATGTGTAAAGCCTCATGATATGTATGGTGTCTCTAAAAACATTTCTCCTGTTTTAACAAAGGATAAATGTGTCGTTTCCATTACAAGTCCAATTAGCCCTGACCAGCTTGAAACTTTCTTTAATTGCTCTGTTGCGCGGATAATTCCAAGCATAACAAATAGAGCATTAGCAGGCGTATCTTTGTTCTCTTTTGGAAGGAATTGTACAGAAGCTTGGAAAAATCAGCTGGAGAATTTCTATAAAAAGTTTTCGACTCCGTTAGAAATTGAAGATAATATTACGAGGGTAGCCTCTGATATAGTAAGTTGCGGACCAGCATTTTTTTGTTATCTTACTAGGAAGTTTATCGAAGGTGCGGTGGATGAAACGGAAATTGATTTAGAAACAGCAACTAAATTAGCTAGTGAAATGCTTATTGGGTTGGGAGAATTATTAAAGAAAGGTTATTATACTTTACCTACCTTACAGGAAAAAGTAAGTGTAAAGGGTGGTATCACTGGCGAAGGAATAAACGTATTAGAACGTCAACTAGGAGATACTTTTAACCAGTTATTTCAGGCAACACATGCAAAATATGAGGATGATCAGCTATCCCTTAAAAATCTTGTTTCAGGGCATAAAAATAGTTAATGCTAATAAAACATTCTATAAGACTAACGTAAATTCCTTCTTTCCATTTAAATTTTTTTATCCGCCTTTAAGATTTTCCAATCGGACATAAGAAAATGGAAATGATCCCTCTATGGAACATTTCCATTTTCTAATAATTATTTCAACTTAGATACTCTCTCACTTTTTCTTACAATAAAAGAAAATTCTTTCTGCATGATCCTCTATTGGACCATCAGAAAAATCTGCTTCTACTTTTAGAATAGCAAAACCAGTTTGCTCAAGCCATTCTCTATACTGTTCAACCGAATAGGTTCGTTGAAGATGGAGTTCATCGTAGCGAAAATACATATCTGTTTTTTCGTCAAGTTGAAAAAAGCTTAAATCATGCTCAACACTATTTGGATAGTCACCTTCGTAGCACTGCCAAATAAGGCTTACGTCCTCATCGTTGACAGCATAGGTTTGATTAATAAATAAATGATTCATTTTATACAAAGAATGAACATCGAATATAAATAGACCTCTTTCATCCAAATGTTCATAAACACTGTTAAATGTATTAACCACTTCTTCTTCTGTTTGTAAATAATTGATGGAATCACAGCATATACAAACAAGATCAAAAACAGGTAAACCTTCTAACTGAGACATATCTTGTTCAAGATAAAAAATCGATTCTCCTGCTTCCATCGTTTTTGCCTGGGCAACACTCAGCATATCCTCTGATAAATCAACACCAGTTACTTGAAAACCAGCCTGTGATAATCTAATCGCTAATTCGCCTGTTCCACATGCTAAATCTAGAAGGTTTGCTCCATCAACTTTATAATCGCTTGCTGCTTTTTTTATAAGCTCAATCCACTTATCGTATGGAACATCATTCATCAGTCGATCATAAAGATAGGCAAACTGCTCATAACTCATTGACTAATCACGCTTTCAATGTTTTCAACTGGCGCGTCTCCCCAAAGGCGTTCTAAATTATAATAAGTTCTTTCATCCCGGTGGAAAACATGAACGATAATATCACCTAAGTCAACTAAAATCCACTTTGCTTCATTATACCCTTCAAATCGTTTAACCGTGATGCCAAGCTCGCTAGCTTTATCTTTAATTTCATTTGCAATTGCTTGTACTTGCTTGTCTGAATTACCATGACAAATAACAAAATAATCTGCGACTAGAGAAATACCTTTCATATTTAGTGCAACAATATTTTCTGCTCTTTTCGCATCTGCTGCTTTTACTGCCGTCCATAATAACGTACGTTCATCCATTCAATCAACCTCCATGTTTTATACAATAACTATTATATGTTTCAAAACTCAAAGGAAATACTGCTCTATTATTCCGGATGAGAAACATGATCGTGTTTTTTACTGCTTGTAAAAATGCACGTTCAAAATCCAGTTCTGCTAATTCTCTTACTTCATCAACACCAGGAAAAGCTCTACCTGGTTCCATATAATCAGCCAAGTATACTATTTTTTCTAGCATACTCATTTCTGGTCTCCCCGAAGTATGGTATCTAATAGCATCTAGTATTTCCCTATCGTTAATTCCTACTTCTTTCTCTACTAGAAAAGCGCCAACTGGAGCATGCCAAAGTTCAGAATGAAACAATAAAAGATTAGGATCCATATTTTGCTCTAGGATAATCTGTTTCATTTCATCCTTCTGTCGGAATTTAGCGTAATCGTGAAAAATCGCTGCCATTTCTGCCTTTTCGACATTTCCGCCATATTTAGTCGCTAACTTAATAGCTGTTTCCATTACACCAATTGTGTGAATATAACGTTTTTCCGTTATCTGCTCTTTCACTATTTGTAATGCTTCCTCACGCTTCATATAATCGATTCTCCTCAATATATCTCTTTACTGCATCTCTTACTAAAAATGAAATGGTTTCTCCAGCTTTAACCCTTTCACGAATTAAGCTAGAGGAAATATTAATATCAGGAACCTTTACATACTGAACAGGATAATCTGTTTCAAGTTCATATTTAGGACGGTTTACACTAATGAATTGTACCATTTTCAAAAGCTCTTGAATTTTATACCATTTAGGCAGATATTCTACCATATCTGCTCCAATTATAAAATAGAAATCAATATCTGGATAAGCTTCTTCTAATAGCTTCATTGTATCGAAGGTATATGATTTTCCTTCTCTATCCATTTCAATTGTTTGGATTCGAAAAGAAGTGTGTGCCTCTATCGATAACTGTACCATGTCCACTCGATGAGCATTCGTTACGTCCCCTGATTTCATTTTATGTGGAGGTTCTTGGTTTGGCATAAACCATATTTCATCTAATTTTTTTGCATGTAGCACTTCATTCGCAATGATTAGATGACCAATATGAGGGGGATCAAACGTTCCTCCTAATATCCCTACTTTTTTCAAAAATATCGCCTCTTCTGCGGAATTAAGATGGTAAATTAATCGTTTTATTTTCTTTAGACTCTTTATATAACACGATTGTATTGCCAATAATTTGAACTAGCTCACTTTTCGTGCCATTCACTAATTCACTTGCAACGGTATCTTTATCTTCATCGCAATTTTGTAAAATGCTTATTTTCAATAATTCTCTTACTTCTAATGCTTCACTTATTTGCTTAATCATATTATCATTTACGCCACCTTTTCCTACTTGGAATATAGGACTTAAATGGTGTGCCTTTGCTCGTAAAAATCTTTTCTGCTTACCTCTTAACATGTTAATCCTCCTAATTGTGTCAAAACATTTTGCCTCATTCTAGTTGTATCTGGAAATACCCCTTGCCATTTTTCAAAAGCTAGGGCTCCTTGATATACAAACATATCAATCCCGTTTTGAGTTATTGCGCCTTTGGCTTTGGCATCCTTTAATATTTTTGTTTCCAATGGATTATAGATTATATCACTTACAAACGCACCCTCCATCACATTGCTCATTTGAATGGGAGAAGCATCTATTTTTGGTGACATTCCGATAGAAGTTGTTTGTATAATAAGACCATATTCTCCAAGCGTTTTTTCCGCTAGCGCAATTTCCATTATATTTGTTTTTACTGGATAAGGACATGCCTCTTTTAAGGCTTTTGCCTTTGAAATGGTACGATTGCAAATATCGACTTGTTCTACTCCATAATGAGCAAGAGTAAAATAAATACCCCTTGCAGCCCCACCACTTCCAATAATTAAGGTTCTTCGCTGTTTTATATCAGGAAGCTGCTTTAAAAGACCTTTTAGATATCCTTCTCCATCTGTATTATACCCAATCCATCGACCATTTTCACAAACTACAGTATTTACAGCACCAATAGCTTTACTCAACGGATCCAGTTCATCCAAAAAGGGAATAATAGCTTGTTTATGTGGTACGGTAACATTAAAGCCTGCCATGTTCATGTCCCTTAATTCACTTAAACCACTTTGCAGGAAATCCTTTTTTATATGTATCTTTTTCATCTCAGCATCTAATCCATAAAACTGAAAAAGATCATTGTGCATAATAGGTGACATGGAATGTTCGATTGGATCGCCAATTACTGCAAAATTCTTCCTCATACCGCTCTCCCTTTTCCCTTATGACATTTCTAATCCTTATATCAATGATTTACGAAGCATGGCATGAACCCCTTTTGGAACGTAAACAGATACTTGAATATTTGGTTCATTAACTGTAATCCAGCCTAAGCCCGAAAATACAATATCCGTCTTTGGCTCTTTTATGGAGAAATCGTGTCTTACTAATTCGGGAAATTCATCCATCTGTTCTCTGTTTGGAGGAGTTAATAACTCACCAGCATGCTTTTTATATAATTCATCTGCATTCTCCAATTTTGTTCGATGAATCATTATCTCGTTAGAAAAATAACAAACAAAGCTATTACGATCCCCTTTAACAAAATCAAATCGAGCTAGTCCACCAAAGTAAAGTGTTTGTCTGTCGTTTAATTGAAATATTCTCGCTTTGATTTCCTTCTTTGGAGTAATAACTTTTAAATCCTTTTTGTCAACAAAATGGGCCATTTGATGATGATTGATGATTCCCGGAGTATCCACTAAAAATTTCCCATCTGATAAAGGAATCTCAATGATATCTAGTGTCGTACCTGGAAAATGGGAAGTAGTGATTACATTTTCTTCTCCTGAAACCTCTTTAAGAATTCGATTAATAAATGTTGATTTCCCTACGTTTGTACAGCCAACTACATAAACATTTTTTCCATTACGGTGATAATCAATTGCTTCTAAGACTTCCTTTACATTCTTCCCTCTTTCAGCACTAACAAGATACACATCTTCAGGTCTTAATCCTAAATCTTTCGCTTCTTTTTTCATCCAATTAATGACTTTCTGCTGTTTCACTGATTTAGGTAGAAGATCGACTTTATTTCCAATTAATAAAACCTTATTTTTCCCGGTAAAACGATGCAGACCAGGTAGCCAGCTTCCATTAAAATCAAATATATCTACTAATTTAACAATCAGACTATCGCTTTTGCCAATCTCATTTAATATCTTTAAAAAGTCATCATCTGTTAATGAAACATCCTGTACTTCATTATAATGTTTTAAACGGAAACATCTTTGACAAATTACCTCTTGTTTCACCAGTGAAGAAGAAGGGGCATATCCTAATTCATTTTTATTATCCGTTTGAATGGCAACTCCACAGCCAATACAATGTATTCTTTCTGTCACTTATTAATCCTCCCAAGTCAATTTTCCGTTTCTACGAAACCAATTTAAAATTCTTCTTTCAATTTTCCGATTAATTCTTGTCATAAAACCATCTGTTTGTGCAACAGGAACTACTAAAATAGTATGAAACCCACTTCTATTTCCACCAAGAACATCTGTTAATATTTGGTCTCCGATTACTACTGTCTCTTCTTTTTTTACATTCATTTGCATTACTGCTCTTTTAAATGCTCGACCAAGTGGTTTGCGCGCAGCAAAAATAAAAGGAATATGCAATGGATCTGAAAATGACTTAACCCTCGTCTCCTTATTATTAGAAACAATTGTTACTTTAATATTATTTCTTTTCATTTCTGCAAACCATTCAATAATTTGCGGTGTTGCAAGCGGGCGATCCCATTCTACTAACGTATTATCTAAATCAGTGATAATCCCTTTAATTCCTTTTTCTTTTAAGCTTTCGGGTGAAATCTCAAATATATTTTTTACAAACTGATCAGGTAAAAATTGATTAAACACTTAAAATACACCTCTTGTCTCTTTTATATCTATGTTTTTACCAATATATATGCTTCTCTTTTTATGGTAACCATTTTTCACGGTAGAAGAAAGTAATATTATACCGTTTTTCTTCTTAAAGAAGATACAATATCTATTCTTTTTTTGATAATAATAAAATAATTTTCGACAAAAATCGCATTTTTCAACATATGTGGATAACATTATGCACATAATACCCATTGATTTACACGCCGTCTACATACTTCTCAACAAATTAATCACAGGTTATCCACTTATGATTGTGGATAACCGAACAGTTGTTCTCTATGTTTATTTTTGTTAAAGTAAGGATACAGAATAATATCCAGTAAACTTCCAAGGCTAACTTCCCGGAAATGACAAAATGTATCTTAAATGACTATTGTTGGACAAGCAATTATTACTATCAAAAAAAACTATGTCAAATTTATACGCACAGTATGTATGGTGCCCATTTTCAAAGGACTACTTTCATCTTAATAGAATAACAAAAAAATTTTTTCGGCATCACAGGTAATACATATTTATATGTTACTAGAAAGAAGTACTTATTTTGATTTGAGTGGAGGTGTTTCTGGCATGCGTAAATTGTCAGATGAATTATTGATCGAGTCTTACCATAAAGCTAGGGAACTTAATTTAAGCCCTGAATTTATTCGTCTCATCGAAACAGAAATTCACCGACGTTCTTTAAACAACAAGATAAAAGTTTCCTCTTGATTAAGTGACAAAGAATAATGATAAAACTATATATACACTTTAAAACAGCCCTTTCATTTAGGCTGTTTTTTTATTTACGCTACATAAAAGTTACTATATCTATATAAAATACAAAATGGCAGCAGAAAACACCTTACTTTGGTAACAAAGAAAAAGCAAAGTGACTCATACTTAGCCATTAATTTTGAAAGATTAGTCTATACTTTTTTTCTCATTTCGCCAATAACCTCTCCTATTTTAACCGGATATGGCATAGAAGGAAAGTCTTTCTGTATAAAAGTATTTTTTTCAAATAGTAAAACAACTGTAGAACCGAAAGAAAAATAAGCCATTTCCTCTCCTTGTACTAAGTGCTCTTTATGATGACTTAGTATAATCGAGTTAATAAACATCGCTCCAACTTTTACCATACAAATGCCAGTTCCTTCTTCGGTCTTAATTTCAGTTATAGACCGATAATTCCGAGATAGAGTTGATTTCCCCCACTTTAAGCCATATTTATTAACAGGATACGATTTATTTCCAAGAGTCCAACGTTTTATCACTATACCTGTTGCAGGACAATGAATTCGATGATAATGACTTGGACTTAAATAAAAAATAAGATAAGTTCCTCCAACATATTTTTTAACTATTTTTTCGTCTCCAAGCATATCATAAATAGAATACGTTTTTCCTTTCACGATAATGGATTGATCGCTCTTTACTTTTCCAATATCTTCAATCACTGCATCAACAGGACTAATGATCTCTCCTGCAACGGCATCTATTTTTCGACTATTAGCTTTTAATTTTCTAATAAAGAATTCATGTAATGAACGGTATTCATTTAACTGTTTTTCCATTTCACCTATATTTATTTGATATACCTTTGCAAAGGAAGGAATCATATAACGGCTCCATTTAGAATAGGCAAATTTCTTAATTAAAGCGGAGCTCCATCTTCCATTCGTTAGTTCGATACAATGGCGATATACTCTTTCTTTCAACGAAGCAATCCTCCAATAAATAAAATTTTTCTTTACGAATATTCATATACTACATTAAAATTATATATGATTATATTAAAAATAGTTGTATGAAATTCATTTCATACTGGGAGTGAATATAAATGTTTTTACATGAAGTCTTAGAACAAACGATGAAGAAGATTAAAACACAATTAGCTAATGTATTAACTTTAACAAATATTTCTTTAGGTGCTTTGGCAATTATTTATAGTTTAAAGGGACATCTACAATTAAGTCTATTATTAATTTTTATTGCAGCATTAGCAGATCGCCTGGATGGAATGACAGCAAGAAAATTTAATATTGAATCAGAACTAGGCAAACAGCTTGATTCGATGAGTGATATTATTTCATTTGGACTAGCGCCAGCACTATTAGTATATCAAGGAGTTCTATTTGAATTTGGAGCACCAGGATCATTTTTTACAGTCCTTTATATTGTGTGTGGAGCTTTTCGCTTAGCTAGATTTAATATAACAGAAAGTCATGGTTATTTTACAGGCTTACCAATAACAGCTGCTGGTTGTATCCTGACCTTTAGCTGTCTATGGCTCGCATATCTGCCACTTCATATTTATTTATTCCTCATGCTAATCCTTTCTGTATTAATGATTGGAAATTTTAGATGGAGAAAAATTTAACTACACTTACAACGCATTATTTTATTTTAAAAAAAAACTAGGACCTCATAAAGTAGCTATAACCAAGCTAGATTTATGAGGTCTCTTTATTTTGAAAATGCTTATTCTGATTTGCTTAGATCAAATTCATTCATTTGTTAGCTCCAAAAATTCTTCTACATCATTTATACAAAGCTGAATAGCACTGTTCCAAAAATCTTCTTTTGTTAAATCAACTTGTAAATGTTTATAAGCCAGTTCTTCTACTGTCATACTTGCTGTATCCCTTAATAGTGAAATATACTTATCCTCATAACCTTTTCCTTCCTCTAATGCTTTTGCATAGATCCCAAGAGAAAATAGAAAACCAAATGTATAAGGAAAATTATAAAAAGGTACCCCTGTTATAAAGAAGTGTAATTTTGAAGCCCAGAAAGAAGGATGATATTCGGATAGAGCATCTCCATATGCTTCTTTTTGCGCAGCCAACATTAGTGTGTTTAGTTGCTCCTTAGAAACTTGTCCGTTTTGTCTT
This sequence comes from Bacillus sp. 522_BSPC, assembly GCF_001076885.1. GTDB lineage: Bacteria > Bacillota > Bacilli > Bacillales > Cytobacillaceae > Niallia > Niallia hominis. The sequence continues at coordinate 3,346 of NZ_JVDT01000254.1, read as the reverse complement.
TCTTCATAATATTTTGTTTCGAATAGAAAACGAGCATGAATATTCATTAATAATGCAATAGAACGCTGTATTTTATCTTCAAGTAATACTAGCTTTTCTTCTTCCGTGGACGCAGCTTTCACAGCCGCATCTGAAACAATCATCTCTGCAAATGTAGAGGCTGTTTCTGCAACATTCATTGCATAATTCCTATTTAATGTATGCATATCTCTCATCGCAAAAGTATGAAAACCATGACCTAGCTCATGGGCTAAGGTTGAGACATTTGATGGAGTACCAGAATATGTCATAAAGATGCGTGATTGGGCACTTTCTGGAAAATAAGTATGGAATCCTCCAGGTCGTTTTCCTTTTCGATCTTCTGCTTCAATCCATCTATCTTCAAATGCCTTTTTTGCAAAAATAGCCATCTCTGTTCCGAATTGTTCAAAGTGCTTAATAATAAAGTCAGCACCCTCCTGATAAGACATTTTTGTTTCTACCTTACCTAGCGGTGCATCCAGATCATACCAACTCAGCTTTTCTAACCCTAACAGTTTTGCTTTTCTTTCCAAGAACTGCACAAAAGGCTGTTTCTTTTTAGAAATGGCACTCCACATTGCTTGCAGTGTTTTTTCTTGCATGCGATTCATGTCTAACGGTTCTTTTAGAAAGTTATTCCACCCTCTCATTCCATAAACATTTAATCGAAATCCAGCTAAATGGTTTAATGTTTTTGCGAGAACTTCTCCATGAGCATCCCATGCCTTTTCCCATTCTGAAAACACCCTTTTACGAACCGAACGATCTGGACTAGAAAATTTATTTGCAGCTTGTCCAATAGATAGTTTTTCCTCTTGAAAAGGAATCTGGATTTTTCCAACAATCGTATCATACATTTGGCCCCAACCATAATATCCATCAACACTTAGTTTATTTATAAGCGTTTCTTCTGCTTCAGATAATTTCTCATTAGCTGCAGTTCTTCTTTCTGACAGGACAAAATAAAGTTGTTCTAATTCATTTCCTTTGAATAAGGAATCCCATTCCATGTCACTATATAAGGATAATTTCCCGTCCAGAATAGTTAATACATTTTGAAAGGTTGCACTTAATTCGGTTACTCTCCCTCTTAATGCGCTCGCCTCTTTATCCTCCATATTTTGTGCCTCTAAACAACTTACGAAGGCACCTGCCTGTCTTACTTTTTTTACAACAATTTCAAATTGTTCCACAATTTGTTGCAAAGCATCGCCGTCCATCGCTTCTTTCAATGGCTCAAATTTATGTACATATGATGATAATTTAGCTATTTCATCCATTGATATCGCTAAGTGCTCTCTAAACTTGGGAGAATGGCTTCCTCCAGGAAATAATCCATCTAAATCCCATGTTTCTTGATAGGCTATTCTACTCATTATTCTATTAGCTCCTTTCTTAGTAACTACTATGCTATTATAGTTCGAATATCGGAATATTTCCATTCTTTCTTAAGAATCGTTTGAGTCAAGTATTTGTGGGAGAAATTTTTTATCGTCGGAATTTCTCTCTTTTTCAGTGTGTTTGCTATCTCTATTGTTAACGCTTTCTATACTTACTCTATTTATAGTCAGGCTGTTTTCGTAAAATTTTTTGGGATCAATAGACCGTTCCTTTCCGCTACAGGCACTTGCTTTCCGCGGGGAGGAAGTCGAGCCTCCTCGCCGTTCCGGCTGTGGGGTCTCGACCTTTCCTCTATGTCCCGCAGGAGTCAAGTGCCTTTCGCTCCAATCCACTCTGCGTTTTCTATGTTGTTAAAATCCATAACCTTTTAGAATACAGTTTACAGTTAAACGTCGACAATCCTTTTTAAAATCCTTGTAATGCTTTTAACGCATGATATAGTGGCTTTCCTGTTGTTTGACTCAAATAGGCAATGTTTTGTCTTGTTGCCTGTCCTGCTGTTTTGGTTAGTTTTTCACGGTAGTATTTTGGTTTTATATGATTTGATTCCTTCTCTTCCAATCGTTTCGTCATTGTTCCGATCAGTGTTTTAATATCTAATCCATCTTTTAAGCCAACCATGAATCGAATAAATGCATCTATTCCTTTTTCACTCCATGCCCTTCCGTTTTTCAGACGCTTGGCAAACACACTCATGGTTCCTTCTGCGCTGCCCATCGGACGCATATCACTCGTATCTATTCCTTGTTCCTGTAACCAAATTCTATAGTCTCCAAGTGCCTCGGGATATGGAGAAAGCTGGTTAATTAATGCTTCTAATCGTTCTTCTTTTTTCTCTGTATCCAGGGTCGCCACTGCACTATTTAACTCTACTAATAATCCCTCTCCATCATACTTAGCTAGCTTTTTTCGTATCGCTTTATATCTAGGATGTTCTTTAAAAATACGTTGGATTTCTCGAGCTACGTGGAATCTGTCTATCGTGAAAAAAGCTTTCTTTTGAAAATACTCTCTGCACGCAGTTATCCAACTAGCTCCGTCCCCATTGATAGCTAAAAGATGAGTAGTTGGATCGTAATGATACGTATCCATTAAAAATTGTTCTAACTCTTCCCAGAAAGGTGCTTCTGCTTTATGAATAAAATGCCGTTTTCCCACAAGACTGGCTCTCTTTCCATTCATAGACCAACCTTCATGGATAGCTGCGATCTTTTCTTCTCGTCCGCGCTTCTTACCACCTTGCCGTTTAATAAATAAGCCATCTACTTCGATAAATAATACCTTTCTTTTTGGTTCGATTGGCAAGCTCGGTACAACTTCTGTTTGTAATAAATGTTGACGAATCGCTTCATGACTAGCTACAGAGTATCCAAGTAATTTTTCTAACGTAGAAGATGCATGTCTGTATGATGGCCCAGTAACCGCCAATTCCATCGCCATTTCTTCCACAACTGGACTAAATCCTTTACCGCCCTCAAACTGTAAATATTGATCTAATAAATAGACATATTTGTTGCCGATACGATCCCAATAGTAATTTCGCTTAATTGAAACAGATCCAAATAAGGTGTCCATCTGAATCGCTCTCTTATCTTTGAGTTGATATCTTCCTTTATCTCGTTGTTCAGCTATTTCTCTGTCATACCCAGTTAACAGCTCCTCGAGAACTTCCGAAAAAGTTTCCTGTAATGTTTTAAATAAATCACTTTCTATTTCTTTTAATGTAGGTAGTTTTATGGTATTTTGTTTCATAGGGACTTTCTCCTTTTGTATGTTTTGTCCGCAAACACTACTATACAAAAAGAAAGTCCCTTTTTCTTTATTTTTGCTCATACTACCGCGCTTGCGTTTGGTTGGCGGTCTAACGACCACCAACCAAACCAGAGGGTAAATTATTTTCTACCCACAAACATTTTACTCATAC
>NZ_JVDT01000253.1 GCF_001076885.1 Bacillus sp. 522_BSPC | reverse complement strand
TAAATAAAACCTCATTTTATTTGGAGAACTAGACTTTTTCAGTGGTCTCGCATGCGAGGCTCAGCTTCCTCCCCGACGCATCGTGCGTCTGTAGCGCAATGGAACAACTTAGTGTTATAGATTAGTTTTTTTAGTTTTGTCCCAGACTCTTTTTATTTTCCTTCTATGATTTATAAATTATCATCGAGGAAAAACAATAGATTTGATCTTCTTCGTCCTCTTGTATTGCTGCGACATTATATTTAATATCTATCAGTTTTTTCTCATCTATTTTCTGTAGAAATTTATTCATTTGTAATTCAAGATCCTTCTCATGCTCTTGATCAAATAGCTTTACTTTAATCATTATTATTCTCTCCCAATTATTTAGTAGGTTTATTTAAAGGATAGACAAAATTCTCACTATTCAATCAATTTTTCTTAAGATTTTTTCATTATCCATCTTTTTAAAAAAAGCTCAAAGATAAGGAAAAGTAGAAACCTTCCTTCTTTGAGCTTTTCTAAATTATTTTAACTGCAAACTTTTAAACTGTTTTACCATGCCAATCTAGCATGCCGCCTTCCATATTTACTACTTTAAATCCTTGGTCTTGTAGATAGTAACATACGTTTTCGCTTCGCCTGCCTGATCGGCAAATAAAGATGTATTCTTTATCCTTTGAGAAGTACGCTAGATTTTCTGGAATACTATTCATCGGAATATGTTTAGCGCCAGGAATCATTCCTTCTGCTACTTCTTCGTCTTCACGAACATCTACTAATTCTAGTGTTTCCTTGTTATTTAGCTTTTTCTCTAATTCATCTGTTGAAATGGTTTTTATTAAATCCATTCTATTCCCTCCAATAACCTTTTTGTACAATGTGTATATTATTATCTCATTGTAATATAGAGTAATTTGCTAGAATATGCAATTCGTCTGCCCATAGCAAAAACGAGGCCGGTCAATATAGACCAGCCTCTTCTCGTTAATTTGCAACTATATTAACTAATTTCCCAGGAACTGCAATTACTTTACGTACTTGCTTTCCATCAATTTGTTCTTTTACTTGATTGTCTTCCATCGCGATTTGTTCCAATGCATCTTTATTTGCATCTGCTGGAACCATTAGTTTCGCTTTTACTTTTCCATTAATCTGAATAACAATTTCTACTTCATCGTCTACTAATTTTGCTTCATCATATGCTGGCCATGCTTCATAAGCGATAGATTGGTTTGAGCCCGTGATAATTTGCCATAGTTCTTCGGTCATATGCGGACATATTGGTGAAAGTAATTTCACAAATCCTTCTACATATTTTTGGGGAATACTATCTGCTTTATAGCACTCATTGATAAATACCATCATTTGTGAAATAGCTGTGTTAAAGCGAAGCGCTTCAAAATCCTCTGTTACTTTTTTAACTGTTTGATGATAAATTTTGTCTAGCCCCTTCATTTCCTCTATAGTTTGAACTTTTGAAGAAAGCTCCCCATTATCATCAACTAACAATCTCCAAACACGATCAAGGAATCTTCTAGAACCATCAAGGCCATTTGTTGACCATGCAATCGCAGCATCTAGTGGTCCCATGAACATTTCATATAAACGAAGTGTATCAGCTCCATGGCTTGCTACAATTTCATCTGGATTTACGACGTTTCCTTTTGACTTACTCATTTTTTCATTATTTTCACCAAGAATCATTCCTTGGTTGAATAATTTTTGGAATGGTTCTTTCGTTGGAACAACGCCTATATCATAAAGCACTTTATGCCAGAAGCGTGCATATAGAAGATGCAAGACAGCATGTTCTACTCCACCAATGTACATATCAACTGGAAGCCATTCTTTTATTTTTTCAGGGTCTGCAATTTGCTTGTTATTTTTTGGATCAATATAACGTAAATAATACCAGCTGCTTCCTGCCCATTGTGGCATTGTGTTTGTTTCACGTCTACCCTTTTTACCAGTTACAGGGTCTACAACGTTTACCCATTCTGCTATATTTGCTAACGGGGATTCCCCTGTACCAGATGGCTTTATTTCAGATGTTTCTGGAAGTGTCAATGGTAATTCTTCTTCCGGTACTCCAGTCATTGTGCCATCTTCCCAATGGATAATTGGAATTGGCTCACCCCAGTAACGTTGACGACTAAATAGCCAATCACGAAGTCTGTACGTAATTTTCTTCGTTCCAATTTTTTTCTCTTCTAACCAGCTAATCATTTTTGTTATCGCATCTTCTTTATTCAAACCATTTAAGAAATCAGAGTTTACGTGCTCGCCATCACCAGTATAAGCTTCTGCTTCTACATTTCCTCCAGCTACTACTTCTTTAATTGGCAACTCAAATGTCTTTGCAAACTCATAATCTCTTTCATCATGAGCAGGAACAGCCATAATGCTTCCTGTACCATAGCTTACAAGCACATAATCAGCAATCCAAATTGGCATTTTTTCTTCGTTAGCCGGATTAATGGCATAAGCTCCGGTAAATACACCTGTTTTCTCTTTTGCTAAGTCTGTTCTTTCTAAATCACTCTTACTTTTAATTTTTTCTAAGTATGCTTCTACCGCCGCTTTTTGTTCTGAAGTTGTAATTTTTTCTACAAGGGCATGCTCTGGAGCAAGTACAGCATAAGTAGCACCAAATAATGTATCAGGTCTTGTTGTAAATACAGTAAAGTTTTCCTCATGATTGTCAATTTGGAAGGTAACTTCTGCTCCTTCTGAACGGCCAATCCAATTACGTTGCATTTCTTTAATGCTTTCTGGCCAATCTACCTCATCTAAATCTTCTAATAGACGATCTGCATATGCCGTTATTCTTAATACCCATTGGCGCATTGGACGTCTTTCAACAGGATGACCTCCGCGTTCACTCTTTCCATCAATAACTTCTTCATTTGCTAGAACTGTGCCTAATGCCGGGCACCAGTTAACTGCCACTTCATCAACATAAGCTAAGCCCATTTCATATAGCTTTAGAAAAATCCATTGTGTCCACTTATAATATTCTGGGTCAGTAGTATTAATTTCACGATCCCAATCATAGGAAAATCCAAGTGATTTTATTTGGCGACGAAATGTATCAATGTTTTTCTGAGTAAATTCAGCTGGATGGTTTCCAGTATCTAATGCATATTGCTCTGCTGGCAAACCAAATGCATCCCACCCCATAGGATGAAGTACATTAAAATCCTGCATTCTCTTCATTCGAGATAGAATATCTGTTGCTGTATACCCTTCTGGATGTCCAACATGAAGTCCCGCTCCAGATGGATAAGGGAACATATCTAATGCATAAAACTTTTTCTTGCTTTTTTCTTCACTTGTTTTAAAAGTTTTGTTTTCTTCCCAAAACTTTTGCCATTTTTGTTCTATTTTCTGATGATTAAAGCTCATCTTAAATCCTCCTATAAAGTTGTTTTAGCCAAAATAAAAAGCCTCTCATCCCAAATAGGGACGAGAGGCTTTATGTATAATCTCCCGCGGTACCACCCACAATTAGTGAATAAATCACTCGCTTCATTATCCTTTAACGCAGGTGTACGGCAAGCATTACTAAAAGTTCACACTTGCAACTCAAAGGCGAGTTCAAGATGTTTTTGACTGACTTGCACCACCCGTCAGCTCTCTTTTGTTTCAAAAGGGCATCTTTACTATTCCTTATCCGTGTTGTTCACTTATATGGTCTTTATTGTATTGTATTTTGATTCATGTTGCAAGTAGTTTTCAGATGAAGCAGATATCAAGCAATCACTGGCGTATTTCTTTCATTATACGTCTCAACCTGTCTTATGTTCCTTATTTCACCATTTCCCTGCCAATTCAGCAACTAATCGAAGCAACTTTCGATCCTGATTTCGACCAGCAATAAAGGAAAGTCCAATTGGCGCTCCTTCTAAGCTTGCTAATGGTACATTCACTTGCGGAAAACCCGTTAGTCCAGCAATGCAACATAGCTGAAAAGTTTGGCTTCTTTTTACTTCTAACTCTTCCACTGGAAGATTCAAAAGTGGCGCTTTTCCAGGAGCAGTAGGAATAATTAAAATTCCGTCATCTTCAAGCAGTTTTTCCATTCTTTCCTTAATTATACGTCGCTTCTTATTATAATGTGATAAATCCTCTTCTTTTAAAGTACTTGTCCATTGGAATCTTTCTGCTATTCCTGGACCAAAAGTAGGATTTACCTTTTGAATCCACGCTCCATGTTCATGCCAAATCTCTCTTCCTTGGATTTGTCTAAAAATCTCCGCCCATTCCTTTAACCCCTCTTCTGCAATAATAGTACTGGAATAGCTTGGTACAGTAGCCTCTAATTTTTTTAAAAATGGTCTAAAGGTATCCTGTACTTCCTTGTCAGCTAATGCCCATGCATCACTTCCTATCATAAACCGTGTAAAGGAATCATCCTTTTGATTAGGTAAAAGCACGTTTCCTACTTCATATAAGATTTTTGCATCCTGTGCCATCCATCCAACCGTATCAAAACTTTTCGCAAGGGGAATAACACCATCTATAGTAACTGCACCATGGGTAGGACGGAATCCATATATTCCGCAATAGGAAGAAGGTATCCTTACTGATCCTCCTGTATCTGTACCTAACGAGAAATCAGTTAAATCTGCAGCAACTGTCACTGCGGAGCCACAAGAAGAGCCTCCAGGAATACGATTGGCGTCCTTAGGATTAATAGGAGTTCCGTAATGATAGTTTTCTCCGTTTAAGCTATACATTAATTCATCCGTAATCGTCGTTCCCTTTAATGTAGCACCATTATCCAGTAAATCAACAATTGCAGGTGCTGTTTTTTTTGCGGGCTCATGACTTTGGAGCCAATCCGGATTTCCAGCAGAAGAGGCATAATCTTTAATGGCAAATACATCTTTCACGGCAAATGTTAATCCATCCAAGCTTCCCTTTTTTGTAGCTCCAACTGAAATATTTTCATCTATATATGCACCATAATCACGCATCTTTATAAACCCCTCCCCATCTTTCTATCTTTCTTTACATTAAATGATTGACTAGGTTATAGTCTTTTACCTCCCATTTCTTCGCTTTATAATGAATATTGCTAATACATGCATTCGATAAGTAATTTTCGATCGTTAGCTGATCTTCGGATACAACAGTTAATAATGTATGTATAACAGCACCATGCGCCACTAACAATACTTTTTGATCAGGGAACTGAGAAAGTATTTTTTCTAGACCATTCATAATTCTCGTTATTAGAGCCTCTCTCGATTCTTGGTTTGGATACTGATGTTCTGGATACAAAATGGCTCTTTCTTCCCTTGTCTTCCCTTCTGCATCTCCAAAGCTACGCTCCATAAATTCATTCATTTCTACCATCTTTAGCTTTAATGCTTCATTGATGATTATCGCTGTATGCTTTGCCCTTTTCAGTGGACTTGTGACAATGACGTCCCAGTCAGAACCATCTAAATAATCTCGGCATTGTTTTGCCTGCATTATTCCATTTTCATTCAAAGGAATATCTGTCTTCCCTTGAATTTTTCCCCTTACATTCCAATCTGTTTCTCCATGCCTTATTAAACATATCTTTGTCATTTATTTGGTCCTTTCCACGTACTAACGTTATGTTTTAGCGATATTTCTACTTTATTAGAAAATTATTAATTTTTCAAACAAATTAATTGTTAATAAGATTTCCTATTATAAAAAATTCCCCTTTTTTACTAAAGAATCCCTCCTATTACATCTTATTCTATCTGAAAATTCCGCCTTTGGAAAAATCGATATTATTTTATTGCAGGTTTCTCTAAAAGGAACTACACTTATTTCTGGAATTTAGAAATTTAGTTTGCAAAGGAGCATTAATATGCCTCGTTCTCTTTGGCTATTAGTTATTGGAATGGCTGTAAACGTTACAGGCTCTTCTTTACTCTGGCCTTTAAATAGTATTTACATTCATGAGCATTTAGGAAAAACACTAACGGTTGCAGGATTTATCCTAATGCTTAATTCTGGAGCAAGTGTTATTGGTAATTTAATCGGAGGCATTCTTTATGATAAATTAGGTGGATATCTTTCTATCTTATTGGGAATATCTTTAACTGCATCCTCTTTATTAGGTCTAACTCTTTTTCATAATTGGGGTGCATACTGTACTTTCTTTACCTTATCTGGGTTTGGATCAGGAATTATCTATCCTAGCATGTATGCAATGGCAGGAAATGTCTGGCCAGCAGGAGGAAGAAAAGCCTTCAATAGTATTTATGTTGCTCAAAATGTTGGTGTTGCACTTGGGTCAGCGATTGGCGGATTCATTGCCTCTTATTCATTTCAATTTATCTTTTTATCTAACACGCTAATGTATGGAGTATTTTTCCTTATTGCCTTTTTCAGCTATAAAAACATTCAAGTAAAAAATGATATCCTTCCTTCTTTAAATAAGAAAAATTCTAGAAGAAAAGGAAAGCATATATTAAAGGGAAGCCCTGCTATGTATTCTCTTGGAATTTTAGGATTTGGTTATTTATTATGCTGGATCTGCTATGTCCAATGGCAAGCAACAATATCTACCCATACACAGGAACTTGGTATTCCATTAACACAATATAGTTTATTATGGGCTGTAAACGGAGGACTTATTGTTTTTGGTCAACCACTTATTTCTTTTTTCACTAAAAAAGTATGCACATCCATAAAGAAACAAATGCTTATGGGGATTTCCATTTTTATCATTTCCTTCCTAATTGTTGGTAAAGCAGAAATCTTTAGTGGTTTTCTTGCGGCAATGATTATTTTGACCATTGGAGAAATGCTAATTTGGCCAGCTGTCCCAACCATCGCTGACAAGCTAGCTCCTAAAGGAAAAGAAGGCTTTTTCCAAGGGATTGTAAATAGTACTGCTACAGGGGGAAGAATGATTGGGCCGCTTCTTGGAGGAATGCTTGTAGATAGTAGTGGAATGACAGTACTTGTACCTGTTTTAGTGGTCTTATTGGTTATTAGCTTCATTACTGCCTTTTTCTATGATTATCCAACAAAGGAATCTGCTAAATTAACTCCTAAGACGAATTAATATGTAAATGTCCCAACTGTTTCATGCAGTTGGGACATTTTTCATAGCTATTCTTGTCTTGTTTTCGATTTAGCTGGTTGTCCACCAGATTGTTCATATTTCTTTTTTGCTGCTTTGACTAAATCCACATCTTTCCCCAACTCTAGATCCTGATTATTTATCCCATTGCGCGTTTTTTGCTCCGGGTTATTTTTCTTTGAACGTTTATCCATAATGATGCCTCCTTAATGCAATCCTAATGTCAATTGATTTTGCATTTGTTCCACAAGTAATCTCATGCGATGAAGCTCTTCTCGTTGCTGTTGATTAGCACTGTGGTCCATCGTATGCAAATCATTATAAATTTCTTCTAACTGCATTTGTGCATCTGAATATTCATTTGAATTATAATGCTCTTGACGACTTGCTGTTTCATATTGTTGTTCTGCGTAATTGATTACTTGATTGCATCGTTCTAATAATTCATTCATGGACTGACGAGTAGCCAAAAGATAACCCTCCCAACAATCAATACATTTAGAAGCAGCTTTGCTTCCGTCCATAGTATCTGTTTATTAAGCACATCCTATTACTTCCTTTTCTTAACTGATGATGAAATTCTGTTGGATTAAGACTAAAGACATGTTAAAATTCATAGGTGGAAAATATGGAAATAGAAATAAATAAATTTAAATTGCTTAGGAGGTTACTGATATGAATCAGAATAACCCATTCCCATACGCGTCAGATAATAAAAGATACCATACTTGGAATTATCATCTTCGTAACGAGTTTGGACACAAAGTTTTCAAAATTGCATTAGACGGTGGCTTTGATTGCCCAAATCGAGATGGAACAGTAGCACACGGAGGTTGTACTTTTTGCAGTGCTGCTGGTTCTGGGGATTTTGCCGGTAATCGCATCGACAGTCTCGAGAAACAATTTCATGATATAAAAAATAAGATGCATACGAAATGGAAAGACGGAAAATACATGGCCTACTTCCAAGCTTATACGAATACACATGCACCAGTGGACGTACTCCGAGAAAAATACGAAGTCGTTTTAAAGCAAGAAAACGTTGTTGGACTTTCTATTGCAACTCGTCCCGATTGCTTGCCTGATGATGTTGTTGAGTATCTTGCAGAGCTTAACGAACGTACTTATTTATGGGTAGAACTAGGCTTACAAACTGTTCATGAAAAAACAGCAACACTTATTAATCGCGCACATGATTTCCAGACCTATGTTGAAGGAGTTAATAAACTAAGAAAGCATAATATTCGTATCTGTTCCCATATTATTAATGGACTCCCAATGGAAACAAATGAAATGATGATGGAAACTGCCAAAAGTGTTAGTGAACTTGATGTACAAGGAATAAAAATCCACTTGCTTCATCTGCTTAAAGGAACGCCAATGGTAAAGCAATACGAAAAAGGCATGCTTGAATTTTTAACATTTGATCAATATATATCACTGGTTTGTGATCAATTAGAAATATTACCACCAGAGATGATTATTCATCGAATTACCGGTGACGGACCAATTGAGTTGATGGTTGGACCGATGTGGAGTGTAAATAAATGGGAAGTTTTAAATAAAATTGATGCAGAATTAAAAAACAGAAATAGTTGGCAAGGAAAATTTTATCAGGCAAATAAGAAGGTGACACAATGAAGCTTGAAAGAGTTATTCCTTTTGCACATCAATTATTAGAAAAAGTTGTTTCAAAAGGCGCCATCGCTATCGATGCTACAATGGGTAATGGGCATGATACGGTCTTCCTCGCAAAACTTGTTGGCGAAAAAGGGAAAGTTTATAGCTTTGATATTCAAAAAGATGCTTTACTTGCGACAAAGGACAAGCTAACCAGTCAAAAATTGGAAGCAACTGCTTCTCTTCATTTGTGCGGACATGAGCATATAATGGAAGTTGTTCCTACTATGTACCATGGTAAAGTCACTGGTGCTATTTTTAATCTAGGCTACTTGCCTGGAGGGGATAAATCGATTGTAACAAAGGCTGACACAACTATTGCAGCAATCGAACAATTACTACAAATCCTGTCTAAAGAAGGTATTATTGTATTAGTTATATATCATGGCCATCCCGAAGGTGCTATTGAACGAGACAAGTTAATTGCCTTTGTCGAAAATATAAATCAACAGGAAGCCCATGTACTTCGCTACCAGTTTATTAATGGAATTAATAATCCTCCTTTCATTATTGCTATTGAAAAAAGATAATGTCAAATTTATCTAATTAGGGCTGGGGTGTTAACCTTTCCCTTATTGGATTATATATTAAAAAAGTTAGACAAAACTACCCTTTTTCAAGAAGTTTGTCTAACTTTTTCTAATTACATTTATTTACTAAATGCTCTTAATGCTATGGCTGGAACTACTTTTTGAAATTTTCTATAGGCTCTTCCATTTAAATAGAAAAAATAACCAATTGGACCTGAGGTTTTTATCATGTTTTTCGCAAGTTTTCGGATATTTTGCTGTTTATAAACCTTCTCATCTGATAAATAAACACCTAATAATCCCCTATTAATCAATTTATGAAATTTCTGATGTGGCAATTTATTAGTATGACGGTCTGCCTCTGTTACAAAATGTTTTAACCGATTGAATAACTCTTCCTCATTTTTATAATAAAAGCAGAAATTTAAATCTCCACCTATTTTATCTTCCTCTTGATCAATAAAATAATCTAACAGTATATGAAGACCTTGAATGTATGGAAAATACCCGTCTCTAATTAAAGCGGCATAGGAATCATCAAAGTCATCACGAAACGCATAAGAAACTAAGCAAAATATCCCTAGAGTAGATCCGGAGCAAGCAGAAAATTCATACCACTCCATTTTTGGCACATGATTTTTATTTTTCTCAAACCAAAACTTTAATCTTGGAATTCGCTCTTCCATATTTACATGTTTATGTATTTGTAAATCACAGTAATAGCGGCATAACTCAAGAAGCTGTTCTCTTATACTCGCATAATTCTGTAGCTCACTCAGTGTATCCCTACAAGTTTTAGCAAGATCATATAAATAGCCTCCATCATCTTGGTCTTCTCGATAACGATAATAGTTACTCGGCTCAGCACCTACTGTTAAGGCATGCTCCATCGATTCATGCAAAGCTGAAAAATCATTCGGATCTAGTGAAGTGCTTCGATCACAGAGATTATCTAAATAATCACTTATGGTTTGATAAGCAACAATAAATTTAATTACTTCTTTGTATTTACTCATGGCTATAAGCGCCATAATGGAACCACCTTCACAATGAAAGGTTTTATGCTCAATACTTGCTAATGCTTGCTTCCTTAATTCTAAATTGGGAATATTCCTTGCTCTTTGTGTCCAATAATTTAATTCCTGATGAACAACTGGAAAAACCTTCAAGTAAACCTTCGACATTAATGTTAATGGCATCTTTGGAACTGACATATTAAATACCTCGCTTATACGATATAACCAATTGCTTTCAATTGACTATTGATAAAATCCTTCGTGTATTCAAACACTTCTTCTCTTTCTGGTTCATTAAATATTTCATGATAATAATCTGGCCATTCCTTATATCGCTTTTCTGATAATGGTACCATATTGAACCAGGATTTTACCATTTTTTTATCTACAACAAGATCACCGCCTCCTTGCATAACTAGTAGGGGCAAGTCTTGTGTTTTCGCTATATCTTCAAAAGCTCGTTTTGTTGCGTCAATTAATTCTCGATACCATCTTACAGAAACTTTTGTGATGTATAATGTATCATTGGAGTCAATTTCTCTAACCTCTGCATTGCGAGTTGCCATATCAATCGTTAATCCAGAATTAATTCTAAGTTTGGGAGCCACTTTATTTAAGACAAGGGACATTAAACTTATTAATTTATTTGGATATTTTACTAATCCTAAACAAGGGGAGGATAAAATCATCCCCGCAATTTTTAATTTATCTTGTTGAAGCAATCTAATGGATGCAAGGCCACCCATACTGTGCCCCAATAAAAAAACAGGCAAATCAAATTGATATGCTGCTTGAATCCAATCTTTAATTTCTATTGTATATTCATCAAAAGAGTCTATATGCCCTCTATCAGATCTTGTTGTCATTCCCTGTCCAGGAAGATCTCCCATTACAACATGAAAACCGGCTAACCGAAACATTTCAATAAGCCATCCATATCTTCCATGGTGCTCCATTGCTCCATGAACAATAACAATGACAGCCTTTGCGTTTCCCTCAGCTTCCCATTTCCACATAACAGTTCCTCCATCCCATCCAAAATCTATATTATTTTACATATTTTCAAACAAAACATAGTTATTAAGGAAAAATAAAGATTTGTTTTATACATTAACCATTAAAGAATGAAACCCTTTAAGCGAAGTATAGTTTTATTATTATTTTCCAAAGTTTCTTTAATTATAGCAAATATATTGAAAATGTAACGATATTAACCATCACACGTCCATGCTCAAAAATTATGGTATACTAGAAGGTGGTTTAATTTGTCGAATATTAGGGAAGGAAATCATGAATGAATATCGTTTAAAGAAGCATTCAACTAAGCATTATTGCGTTATAAATATTACTCTATTTTCCTAAAGGTATTCTTATTTTAAACCGATAAAAATAAATAAAGATAGTAATTAGGTGAGAATATAAAATGAATTCAAATACAATGATAGTCCTATCATTAATTACATTGTTTTTCTTATTATATTTATTGGTAAGAAAAAAATTAAACACAATAGCTAAAAGCATCTATTTATTTACGATATTCGCCATGGTAGCTGTTAGTTTTTTGCTTATTAATAGAAATGACTTCCCCCAAATAGTCTATGCAAAAGAAGTTGCTACACAGAACACACGTAAAGCTCTTTTATCAGTAAAAGAGGAAACTGATTTATTGAAGGAATCCGTTTTATTGGATGCTCCTATTCTTAATCAGTTACCAGAGCTCCCAAGAGGCTGTGAAGTAACAAGTCTTGCAATGCTGCTTCAATATGCTGATGTCGATGTTGATAAACTGACATTAGCAGAGGAAATTAAAAAAGATAGTACACCATATGTTAGAGAAAATGGCACAATCTATTACGGAAATCCTAATGACGGATTTATTGGAGATATGTACTCCTTAAGTGGTCCTGGGTTAGGCGTATATCATAAACCAATAGCTGCACTAGCTGAGCAATATTTACCTGGTTCCATTGTTGACTTTACTGGATCTGATTTTGAAGAAATTAAAACACATCTGTCCAGTAATCATCCAGTATGGGTAATTACGAATTCAACTTTTAAGAAATTACCAGATAGTGCATTCCGTACATGGCATACACCAAGTGGCACAATAGAGATTACCTATTCTGAGCATTCTGTATTAATTACAGGCTATGATGAAGAGTATATTTATTTTAATGATCCCCTTACTGGCGAAAAAAATAAAAAAGCACCCATAACGGATTTTGAAGAATCCTGGGTGCAAATGGGTAGTCAAGCAATTACGATTAGTTCTTAATTGCTACCTTTCCCTCTTTTAAATATTCCTTTTCAAAGGAATATTTTTTTTCGATATAAATGCTATGCCATACCATGAACATTAGCACTGTCCATATTTTACGGCTATTATCTGCTTTTCCTTGACAATGTTCTTCTAACAATTGGAGCACAACCGATTTATTTAATAAGTGATCTGTATCGCTCTCTTTAATAATATTTTTCGCCCATTCATTCATTTCATCCTTTAGCCAATGACGAATTGGAACAGGGAAGCCGAGCTTTTTGCGATTTAACACATGTTCTGGTACAAATGATTCTGCTGCTTTGCGTAAAATATATTTTGTTGTACCATCCGCTGTTTTTAATGATGTCGGGATTTTCGAAGCGACTTTAAAGACCTCTTTATCTAAGAACGGCACACGTAATTCTAACGAATGAGCCATCGTCATTTTATCTGCTTTTAGTAAAATATCTCCTCGCATCCAAGTATGAATGTCAATGAATTGCATACGATCTACAGGATCATAACCAAGGCTTTCTTCATACAACGGCTTAGTAATATCTCTATAGTGCAAACCTGTATTATAGACAGAAAGTAATTTTTCTTTTTCTAACTCAGAAAACATTTTCGCGTTGCCAATATATCTTTCTTCCATTGGAGTAACTCCACGCTCAATAAAGCTCTTTCCTTTCATGCCTTCTGGAAGAATATTTGCCACAGCCCGCAACAATTTTTTTCCAACGTTCGGAATTTTATTAAACACTTCTAAAGATTGTGGTTCGCGATAAATATTATATCCGCCAAATAATTCATCTGCGCCTTCCCCAGAAAGGACAACCGTTACATGCTTTCTTGCTTCACGTGCTACAAAGTATAAAGGCACACAAGCTGGATCTGCTAAAGGGTCATCCATATGCCACATAATTCTCGGAATCTCGTTCATATATTCCTGTGGAGAAATAATATAGCTAATATTTTCTAGTCCTAATTTATCAGCTGTTTCTTTTGCTACATCTATTTCACTAAAGCCGTTATGCTCAAAGCCAACGGAGAAAGTTTTAATGCTAGGATGGAATTCTTTTGCAATACTTGCAATAATAGATGAATCAATTCCACCTGACAGGAAGGATCCAACAGGAACGTCGCTTCTCATATGCATTTTAACACTATCGAACAGTACATCTTTAATTTCCTTTGTAAACTCGTCCTCTTGTTTGACAACTGGTTTAAAGGATGCTCTCCAATAACGTTTAATTTCCATTGGTTCGCCAATTTTTTTTGTGAAATAATGACCTGGTTCTAGCTTTTTAATTCCCTCTGACATCGTATAAGGTTCAGGGACAAATTGATAAGTTAAGTAATGTTGCAAGGAAGTGTAATTGATAACATCACTTTCTAATGCTAATGAAATACTTTTCTTCTCAGAAGCAAAGTATGTTTTTTCACCATCTTCTAAATAGAAGAAAGGTTTAATTCCAAACGGATCACGCGCTCCATATAATGTCTCTTCTTGCTTATCCCATATAATGAATGAGAACATACCACGAAGCTTTTCTACCGCTTTTTCCTTTTCATGGCTATATAAAGCGATAATTACTTCTGTATCTGAATTTGTTTGGAAAGTTAAACCTGCTTTTACTAGCTCTTCTCTAATTTCTAGATAGTTATAAACTTCCCCATTAAAGATTATCCAATAGCGTTCATTTTCATATGTTAAAGGCTGATGCCCACTTTCAATGTCTATAATACTTAATCGGCGAAAACCAAATTGAATGTGGCTATCATAAAAATATCCTTCATCATCAGGACCTCTATGTGTTATAACACGATTCATTCCTGTAAATAATTCTTTTTGTTCTTCTTGAAAGTTTTGTGCTTTTTCATGTACACAGCCAACAAAACCACACATATTGCTCTCACCTTCTCCATTTCTTTTCCTACATATATTAGGACATTCATAACCATTTTTCATTGTTCTTACAATAAACCATAATTAAAATTTTACTATACCCCTAAATAGAAATTATGTTAATAGGTAATAAGATTCATAAAACCATCACTTAGTTTTCTATTGTAGCATAAATAGTGTAAATTTTTAATTGGCTATTAACATTTGTTTGAGTCAAGTATTTGTGGGAGAAATTTTTTATCGTCGGAATTTCTCTCTTTTTCAGTGTGTTTGCTATCTCTATTGTTAACGCTTTCTATACTTACTCTATTTATAGTCAGGCTGTTTTCGTAAAATTTTTTGGGATCAATAGACCGTTCCTTTCCGCTACAGGCACTTGCTTTCCGCGGGGAGGAAGTCGAGCCTCCTCGCCGTTCCGGCTGTGGGGTCTCGACCTTTCCTCTATGTCCCGCAGGAGTCAAGTGCCTTTCGCTCCAATCCACTCTGCGTTTTCTATGTTGTTAAAATCCATAACCTTTTAGAATACAGTTTACAGTTAAACGTCGACAATCCTTTTTAAAATCCTTGTAATGCTTTTAACGCATGATATAGTGGCTTTCCTGTTGTTTGACTCAAATAGGCAATGTTTTGTCTTGTTGCCTGTCCTGCTGTTTTGGTTAGTTTTTCACGGTAGTATTTTGGTTTTATATGATTTGATTCCTTCTCTTCCAATCGTTTCGTCATTGTTCCGATCAGTGTTTTAATATCTAATCCATCTTTTAAGCCAACCATGAATCGAATAAATGCATCTATTCCTTTTTCACTCCATGCCCTTCCGTTTTTCAGACGCTTGGCAAACACACTCATGGTTCCTTCTGCGCTGCCCATCGGACGCATATCACTCGTATCTATTCCTTGTTCCTGTAACCAAATTCTATAGTCTCCAAGTGCCTCGGGATATGGAGAAAGCTGGTTAATTAATGCTTCTAATCGTTCTTCTTTTTTCTCTGTATCCAGGGTCGCCACTGCACTATTTAACTCTACTAATAATCCCTCTCCATCATACTTAGCTAGCTTTTTTCGTATCGCTTTATATCTAGGATGTTCTTTAAAAATACGTTGGATTTCTCGAGCTACGTGGAATCTGTCTATCGTGAAAAAAGCTTTCTTTTGAAAATACTCTCTGCACGCAGTTATCCAACTAGCTCCGTCCCCATTGATAGCTAAAAGATGAGTAGTTGGATCGTAATGATACGTATCCATTAAAAATTGTTCTAACTCTTCCCAGAAAGGTGCTTCTGCTTTATGAATAAAATGCCGTTTTCCCACAAGACTGGCTCTCTTTCCATTCATAGACCAACCTTCATGGATAGCTGCGATCTTTTCTTCTCGTCCGCGCTTCTTACCACCTTGCCGTTTAATAAATAAGCCATCTACTTCGATAAATAATACCTTTCTTTTTGGTTCGATTGGCAAGCTCGGTACAACTTCTGTTTGTAATAAATGTTGACGAATCGCTTCATGACTAGCTACAGAGTATCCAAGTAATTTTTCTAACGTAGAAGATGCATGTCTGTATGATGGCCCAGTAACCGCCAATTCCATCGCCATTTCTTCCACAACTGGACTAAATCCTTTACCGCCCTCAAACTGTAAATATTGATCTAATAAATAGACATATTTGTTGCCGATACGATCCCAATAGTAATTTCGCTTAATTGAAACAGATCCAAATAAGGTGTCCATCTGAATCGCTCTCTTATCTTTGAGTTGATATCTTCCTTTATCTCGTTGTTCAGCTATTTCTCTGTCATACCCAGTTAACAGCTCCTCGAGAACTTCCGAAAAAGTTTCCTGTAATGTTTTAAATAAATCACTTTCTATTTCTTTTAATGTAGGTAGTTTTATGGTATTTTGTTTCATAGGGACTTTCTCCTTTTGTATGTTTTGTCCGCAAACACTACTATACAAAAAGAAAGTCCCTTTTTCTTTATTTTTGCTCATACTACCGCGCTTGCGTTTGGTTGGCGGTCTAACGACCACCAACCAAACCAGAGGGTAAATTATTTTCTACCCACAAACATTTTACTCATAC
>NZ_JVDT01000252.1:36694-36801 GCF_001076885.1 Bacillus sp. 522_BSPC | reverse complement strand
GCTCAGAGAACGTTTCTCTGTTACCTTTTCCTGCTCTTTCTCTTGCTTTCAGGCTCAGAGAATGCTCCTCTGTTACCTTTTCTTGCTCTTTCTCTTGCTTTCGGGCT
>NZ_JVDT01000252.1:0-36682 GCF_001076885.1 Bacillus sp. 522_BSPC | reverse complement strand
CTCTGTTACCTTTTCTTGCTCTTTCTCTTGCTTTCGGGCTCAGAGAACGTTTCTCTGTTACTTACTATCCTACCCCCTTGAATAAAAATCCAATGTCGTTTGAAGTGCTTGACCAGCAGGAAGTTTTACTCCATGTCTAATCAAGCAGGCTTCTAGGCTGGCAAGTACGAATAGGACATTTTCTTTTCGGCAACTATAGCCCATCGTACCTATTCTCCATATTTTCCCATACAAAGGACCAAAAGAGCTTGCAATTTCTACACCAAATTGTTGAAGCATCATACTTCGGACAGATTCTGCATCTATACCTTCTGGCACTTTGATGCAAGTAACAGTTGGTAATTTACACTTGCTATCACTAAATAGCTCTAGCTCCATTCCTTTAATCCCTTCCATTAATGCTTGTTCATGGTATTGATGACGAGCAAATCTATTTTCCAGTCCTTCCTCTAAAACAATTCTTAGTCCCTCATGTAATGCGTATAACATAGAAGTTGCTTCTGTATGATGATTTAATCTTCTTGGACTCCAATAATCCTGTAATTGTGCTAAGTCTAAATAATTGGAGCGGATCGGAGCATGAGCTTTTTTCTCTGCTAACTCACTGTCTGTCGCTATCCCTCTTTCTACCTTTTTCCGCGCAATCAATACTTTTTCCACTCGATCATTATATGTAATAGGAGCATTTCCTGATGGCACCGATAAACATTTTTGATTCCCACCAATCACTGCATCTATATGCCAATTATCTGTTTGCACATTTACACCGCCAATCGTTGCCACAGCGTCGACGATAAATAGGATATCTTGTTCACGGCATGCTTTACCAATCTCTTCTAATGGCTGCATACACCCAGTTGATGTTTCACCATGAACAAGTGCCACAATTTTTGGATTCACTCGTTTCATTTCTGCAATGATATCTTCCGGGTCAAAAACTTCGCCCCATTCACATTGAAGTAAATGAATATCTGCCCCATATCTTTCAGCAATTTCTGTTAACAAATGGCCAAACCTTCCGTAAATCGGTATTAGTACTTTATCTCCCGGCTCGATAATACTGGCCAAGACAGCTTCAAGTCCAGATCTCGAGGTTCCATCTATCGGATATGCCCACTTATTTTTTGTTTGGAAAACTTGTTGGATCATTGCCATTACGTCATTCATGATGGATGTAAACGCAGGATCAAATTGACCTAAAATAGGAGTGCTTAGTGCTCTTAACACGCGTGGATCCACTTCAACTGGACCTGGTGTCATAATTGTTCTTATAGGTGTGTTTAATTCTGAAAAAGTCATTGGATACGTCCTTTCCTTTTATCTATTTTCTTTACTACAACGCATAATTCTTTTCTTTCTATAAAAATATGTACATTCCTTAATAAGCTAAACGGTGCAATAATTGGATGAGAACACTAATCCCTCTTTTTAAATCTTCTAGATTCGTGTGTTCTTTGGGAGAATGGCTGACGCCAGAAACACTTGGCACAAATAGTAAAGCAGACGGACAGTATGTTCCAAATACTTGCGCATCATGCCCTGCCCCACTGATCATTTTTCGGTTTGGAATATTCATTTCTTGTACAATGGTATGAGCTAGCTCTGTTAATTCTGCATCCATCGCAACAGCCTTAACGTTCATCCATTGTTCCCATTCAACATTCATGCTCGCCTCTATACTTTTCTGCTTAAAATAAGCAAAAATTTTCTTGCAAAAATAATCTAGTACTTCTTCTTGATGATGCCTGACATCTAACGAAAACGTAACTTCTTTTGCAATTACATTCGGAACATTAGGCGCGGCTACTATTTTCCCGACCGTTGCTACTAACTGTGAATCAATTTCCTTAGCTTGGTTTATAGCATAAGTAATTAATTCAGCAGCCAAATGCATACTATCCTTTCGATAATACATGGGAGTCGTACCTGCATGGTTGCTCTCTCCTGTTACTTTAACCGTAAATCGTCTTTGCCCAACAATATGAGAAACGACGCCAATGGACTCTTGCTCTTTCTCCAATACTGCACCTTGTTCGATATGTATTTCTATGAAACAATCAATATCTGCTCTTTTTACTTCTTCTCTATCTGGTTGCAAGCCCATGGATGACATCGCATGCGAAAAAGACATATTATTCGCATCGTATAAACCTATGCAATCCTCCTTCGTATATTTTCCTGTTATGGATCCTGAACCCCAGAAAGCTAAAGGAAATCGACTCCCTTCTTCCTCGCATAATGATACAACTTCTATTGTTTTTTTGGGGATTCCATAATGTCTCTTTAAATAGTCCAAAGCAAGCAGACTTGCTATGATTCCATACGCACCATCATATTTTCCTCCATCTATTACTGTATCAATATGGGAACCTGTCAAAATTGTTTTCTCGCTTTCAAGGGACCCTTCTAGCCTGCCAAACAGATTGCCTACTCCATCAAAATAGGTTTTTAAACCAATCTCACTCATTTTTTGTAAAAGAGCATGCTGAGCTAACCGCCAATTTTCATCATAAAGAAGTCGTGTAACCCCGCCATTTTCGTTAGCCCCGAATGTAGCCAGCCATTCCATCCACTTGCCTACTTCTTTTGTATCTATTTCATTAGATGTCTTCATTTCAATCGCTCCTATTCAGGGGAGATCTCCAATTAATTCAACCTAAAATGAAGGAACAAGGCTCTTCATTTTGTTATTTCCCCATAACTTTTTCTAGCATAAAATGCCCATTAAAACTACGCACTATTATTTATGTAACCATTATTTTAATAAGCACTCGCTGGCAATACATTAGATAAAGTGTTAGAATTATCTAAATACTTTGTATAAAATAACTAAATCCGAAATGCGGAGAAGACTTGTAATATAGCGTTCTTTTAGGAGGAGATAAAATGAAACTAGCAGAAATACTACAAAAACCTGTTTTCAATGCTGTGGAAGTTATTGCAGGTCATACTGGTTTAAATAAAGAAATTAAGAATATTACGATGATGGATGCGCCAGATATTGTTGAATATTTATATCCTAACGATTTATTAGTTACAACAGCCTACCATCTTAAAGATAAGCCTGATGTTTTGCTTTCCTTAATAAAAAGTATGCAGGAAAAAGATTGTACTGCACTAGGAATTAAAGCAAAAAGATTTTTAGGACAGATTCCACAAGAAGCAATTCAATTTGCAAATGAAAAAGGCTTTCCACTTTTAGAAATTCCATTAGAAACATCACTTGGTGAAATTGTTAATGGCTCTTTAAATTATATGCTGAGTCAGAGAACAGCAGAGCTAACCAATGCCTTTGAAACCCATCGAAAATTCACACAGCATATTTTGAAAGGAAAAGGGATAAAAAGGCTTGTAGACGACCTATCGCAAATGATTAACAAGCGAATTGTTTTACTTGATGCACATTTTCAAATGCATACCTCTTCTCATACTAGAAATTCGATTGAAAACTACTTCAGCTCCCTTCATGCAAAAGGATATGAATTTTTATTAGCAAGCTCGCCCTATTCTTGTTTTTCGAGCAGAAATACAGAAGAGGTTTTTACTATTTTTCCAATTTATACTCATATGAGGAAGCCAGCATTTTTAGTTGTACTTGGAGAAATATCGATTGAAGACAAGAGTTTACTGCTTACCATTGAACAAGCTACCAACGTTTTATCTTTTGAGCTAATGAGAGAAAATACAGTAAAGCAATATTCACGAAGGGCACGAAATGATTTCTTTGCTCAGTTTGTGGAAGGCAAATTTACTTTTGCGGAGGAAATTGAAAGTCGGGCAAAAGAATTTTCTTTAAAAAGGGAACATGCTTCGATTGCAATTATTGGCAAAATGGATAACAGTGATCAATATATCTCCTTTACACAGCATTCAGTTGAGGTGGATTATATATATGAATATTTGGAAACGGAAATAAAAAAAGCACCATTTAACTCCCAGCTTTTTATTAAAGATGATCACTGTATTATTATTATGGAAGTCGCCCATTCATCTTATGATTTAGACCATTCGATTCTTCCTTATTTGCAAAATATTCAAGAGTATATTGGAAATACCTTTAAACGGTCTATCTCATTTGGTATTAGCAATGTTTTTCAGCGTCTATTAAATTTACCTAATGCCTATAAAGAAGCACTTAGTGCCTTACATATTGGACAGCTATCTGGAAATATCCCCTTTATCCAGATTCACCGGCCAAAGGATGTCTTTGAGATATTACGAATTATTCCAACGAAGGATCTTCAGGAATTTTACGAATATATCTTTCAATCATTTACAACCAATCAGCAGCAGGAAGAGCAACAGATATTACTAAATACTTTATCGGTATACTTAGAAACGCATTGCCAAATTTCTGAAACGGCAAAACGCCTTTATGTTCATCGTAACACTGTAATCTATCGTTTAGAGAAATGTGAAGAACTTTTAGGAAAAAGTCTGAAAGATCCAGAAACAACCTTTCATCTTCGATTTGCATTCCGGATAAAGTCGATTTTAAAAACGAATGAAGGAAAAAAACAAATTCAAATATAATGGAGTCTACTTAGATATATAATCTATATTTTCTAAATATTTTGTACAATATAACCAATGACTTCTTTCTTCTTGCTCATTATGATGTTAATTAGCATAACAAACAGTGTTAACTTTATTAACATTATAAGAAAAAGGAGTGTAATGAATGGCTCAAAACAAAGAAAAGGGTTTAAAAATTTTTTCTTTAGGACTTCAGCATGTGCTTGCCATGTATGCAGGTGCTATCCTCGTACCGTTATTAGTTGGAAGAGCATTAAATTTAACAACCGAACAACTCGCTTATCTTGTTGCAATTGATTTATTAACATGCGGAATTGCCACCTTGCTTCAAGCTTGGAAAAATAAATATTTAGGAATTGGATTACCCGTTGTTCTCGGTAGCTCCTTTGTTGCTGTAACGCCGATGATTTCCATAGGAACAAATTACGGAGTTACTGCTATTTATGGAGCCATCATCATAACAGGACTTTTCATGATTATTTGCGCTCCTTTTTTCAGTAAAATAACGAAACTTTTCCCTCCTGTCGTGATAGGAACAGTGGTCACAATAATCGGTTTATCACTCATTCCATCAGGCATTAAAAATATGGGCGGAGGAGCAACTAGTGAAGATTTTGGTTCCATTGAAAATCTGATTCTTTCATTCGGGGTATTATTATTTATTCTCTTGTTAAATCGTTTCACAAAAGGATTTATGCAATCATTGTCTGTTCTAATGGGAATTATCGTCGGTACTGTTGTTGCTGCTTTTCTTGGAAAAGTGAATCTTTCCCCAGTAAAAGAGGCGAGTTGGTTCCATTTCCCTGAACTATTTTATTTCGGAACTCCTAGCTTTGAGATAGGTCCGATCCTTACAATGTTAATTGTTGGTTTGGTTATCGTCATTGAATCAACTGGCGTTTTCTTTGCACTAAGCAAGATTACGGAAACTCCTTTAAGTGAAAAAGATTTGACAAGAGGATATCGAGCAGAAGGAGTGGCCATTACTTTAGGTGGATTATTCAATGCATTTCCGTATAACACCTTCGCACAAAACGTTGGTCTTGTACAGCTTTCTAAAGTGAAAACCGTCAATGTTGTTGTCGCTGCCGGAGGAATTTTAGTCTTCCTAGGACTCATTCCGAAAGTTGCAGCATTCGCTACCATAATCCCAACACCTATATTAGGCGGAGCAACGGTTGTTATGTTTGGGATGGTTGTAGCTTCTGGAATCAGAATGCTTAGTAAAGTAGATTTTACAAATCAAGCTAACTTATTGATTATAGCATGCTCTATTTCCATCGGCTTAGGAGCAACTGCTGTTCCTACTTTATTTGATCAACTTCCTTCTGGACTACGTATCATTGTCAGTGATGGAATTATTACTGGAAGTATAGCTGCTATCCTGTTAAATCTTCTTTTTAGGGTAAAAACAAATAAACAAAGCACGAGTGCTTCCATTCTCCCTACAGAAGAAGTAACCGAAACACATACACTTTAATGAGAAAAGCGGCCAGTCTTATTTTGACAAACGGCCGCTTTTCTCATTTCCTTTATTCATCTCTTAGCTTTGTCAGATTCATCGTTTTCATTCTCACTTGTTCTGGATTGACCTGAATTCTCGCTACATTTGTTTCCATTGCTGTTCTCGCAACAGCCGCCGCAACAGCGGGAGCTACTCTTGCATCAAAAGGACTTGGAATAACATACTCTTCATCCAACTCTGATTCCGCAATTAATTCTGCAATTGCTTCAGCAGCAGCTTTTTTCATCGCTTCATTAATAGCCGTTGCTCGGACATCTAAAGCACCACGAAAAACACCTGGGAATGCCAATACATTATTTACTTGGTTCGGAAAATCAGATCTTCCTGTTCCGATTATCCTAGCACCTGCTTCTTTCGCTTCAGCAGGACTTATTTCTGGCACTGGATTTGCCAGCGCAAAAATAATTGCGTCCTGATTCATCGTTCGTACCATCTCTTTTGTTAAGGTACCTGCGACAGAAACTCCAATAAATACGTCCGCTCCTTTAATAGCATCACGCAAAGACCCTTTTTCATTTTCTCCATTTGTAAAGGTTGCCACAGATTCTTTTGCTTGGTTCATTCCAACAGATCTTCCTGCATAAATCGTCCCTTTTGTGTCACATAAAATCATATTGGTTACACCAGAAGAAAAGAGAAGTTTCGCAATGGCTATCCCCGAAGCACCAGCCCCATTTATAACAATTTTTAAATCCTTCATTTCTTTATTTACAAGCTTCAGTGCATTAATAAGACCAGCTAATGCTACAATCGCCGTTCCATGCTGATCATCATGAAATACAGGAATATCTAATTCTTGCTTTAATCGTTCTTCTATTTGAAAACAATCAGGTGCAGCAATGTCTTCTAGGTGGATTGCACCAAAAGTAGGAGCCATTAATTTCACAGTTTCCACTATCTTATCTTTATCTATTGTATTTAAAGCAATCGGAAAGGCATCTACCCCAGCAAAGCTTTTTAATAAAATTGCTTTTCCCTCCATAACCGGAAGAGAGGCCGCTGCCCCAATATTCCCCAAACCAAGTACAGAGCTACCGTTTGTCAAGAGGCCCACCATATTCCCTTTCATCGTAAAATCATATACAGATTCAGGATTTTCGAAGATTTCTTTACACGGTTCGGCAACTCCTGGAGAATAAGCTAGACTTAAATCATGGGCATTTTTCACATCTATCTTTGCATAAATCCCTAATTTCCCTTGTTTAACCTGATGCATATGTAAAGCTTCTTCTCTTAAAGACATTTTATCTCTCCCTTATTGATTGCCATTTTCTCTAACATAATGCTTCTTTCTCATTGAGGTATTTTTCATGGTATATTGAAAAGCCGAAAAGGAAACGCTTTCATAAACTAAGCTTTATTAGACATTTTTTCTGCATGGTTAAATCCAACGAGATATCACGCAGTTACCCCCACCTAACCATTTATTAGACGAGGGCTAACTGCAAGTTAATGTTTAATACATTTTCATCTTTAATATATGATTATTCAATATTCACCATTATTCATTTTTAGCTATATCAACAATTATTTCGTCCTGCTTATTTACAGAGATTAATACATCAACCATATGAATAAAGAGACCATTTTCTACTACTCCTACTATATTATTCAGTGTTTGATGTAATTGCTTGGGGTTTTGGATACTAGAAAAAGAACAATCGATAATATAGTTTCCATTATCCGTAAGATAAATCTCTTCGTCTTTCATCCGCAACTCTGTTTTGCACCCTAATTTCTGAATAGCTTTCTCTGTTTGTTTATACCCAAATGGAACTACCTCTACAGGCAAAGGAAAATGGCCTAAGGTTT
The DNA here is from genome assembly GCF_001076885.1 of Bacillus sp. 522_BSPC. GTDB lineage: Bacteria > Bacillota > Bacilli > Bacillales > Cytobacillaceae > Niallia > Niallia hominis. The sequence continues at coordinate 28,809 of NZ_JVDT01000252.1, read as the reverse complement.
GGACTTTCTTGCTCCCATCAGCTACAACAATAAAGGTTTTGGCAGCACTCGCAATTATTTTTTCTCGTAATAATGCTCCGCCTCCTCCTTTTATAGCAAAGAAATTGGCATCAATTTCATCTGCACCATCAATGGCAATATCTAATTCTTCCACTTCATTGATATCAACTAATTGAATTCCATATTCACTTGCTAATTTTTCCGTAGCTTTTGACGTGGCAACCCCTTTTAAATTCATCCCTGCCTTAATCATTTCGCCCATCGTTTTAATCACATAAAATGCTGTAGATCCTGTTCCTAGTCCAACTGTCATTCCATCTTTTACATATTGAATTGCTGCTGTTTCTCCTACTAATGCTTTTTCAGCCTGTCTATCCATCCTGTTCACCTACAATTATTTTGTCATCGTTATCCTCCCTTCTATAATAGATGATATATCCTTCTCTTTCATCTATTTTTCATTAGATATTATCTCCTAAATACATTTTCACTTTATTTTTTACTTGCTCCATTTTATTCGCATTTTTTCTATACATTAATTTCGCCTCTTTATTGTCTGTTTGTAGCGAATACATTTCCAAGTCTGCTTGTACTTTTTTTATCGTCGCAAGCAATAGTGGTCTTTCTTGTGCTTCTGCCAGCTTGATTTTATCGTCAAAAATGTCAATGGTAAGTTCCCCATAAGAATCAACTTGCCCTAGGAATACATTATCTTGTGTTACACCTAATTTCTCTAATTCCATACGCAACCAAGATGGGGTTTTTCCCGCTTTTGTTAAAGAATCATAAACGATATTCCCATCCATTATGATCGTTTGAGGCGCCTTTTCACTTGGCACTTTCATGTTAAGATCTTTGGGAGTGATGGGTCTATTTTCCTTTTTCAATAAAACACTGAGCATTCCCTTTGGCTCAAGTACAGCATATTCAATTTCTGCCAAGCTAAAAACATCTTTTTGCCGCAAAAGCGTAGAAAAATCATCAATCGTATAATGCTCTTTCTTCAAATTCCCTTCCAGGAGTTTTCCATCTTCCACCAATACCGTGCCAGTGCCTTCTATTACATTGCGCAATGTTTTACTTTTTAAGGAAATCACATCTGCTAAATAGGAGATGATTGCAAAGACGAATATCCCGAGTATCCCATGCATAACACTAAGACTGGAGTTTAGGATAACCTCTCCTGCGATATCTCCCAGTGTAATACCTGCTATGTATTCAAAAAGGGATAACTGAGAAATATGCTTTTTTCCTAATAGTTTTGTGGTAATAAATAATACAATGACAAAAAGCAAAGAACGCAAAACTACGATAAACATGTTTTCACCATCCCATTAAGAAGAGCTATATTCCTTTTCTTCTCGCTCTAATTGATATACCCTTAGCTGAATATCATTTTTAATCTCTCCAACTAATACCATTGCTTCGTGAAAAGCCTTTTGGGCCTCTTCTTCCATGGAATGAAGAGCAAAGGCAGATAGCTGGGATTCAATACCTTTTAAACTCGCTAAAGTCTGCTTCACATTAGATGCAACTGTCATCTTTTCCTCCAATAGAAGAGAAGCCGTATATAGAAGGGAAGTCAATTTTCTCCTAGAAACGGCTTCTCGATATTTTTAGCATGTATTATTGTTGTGCATATTGTGGTTCTTCTTTCTGAATCTCTTGTAGCCTTGGATTTAAGGAATCAACTATTTGTTGTGTTTGTTGTGCAGCAGTTTGATATATTTGCTTTGCCGATTGGTTATCTGTAGCTAAAGCAAAGGTTTCTAAACTTGCTTGTGCACTTTTTAAACCAGCAATTGTTTGTTTAACGTCTGAAATTACCGTCATAGAGCAGCCACCGTCCTTAAATTTTTTTACTACCTTTATATCATTTCATTAACGTCTATTGTTATGCAGTAAAAAAAATCCAAATCTATAGAGAGAAGCCCTCTTTGGCCTTTAAATAATTGAAACTTTTGCTTTATACAGCCGTATTATTTAGTAAAAACAGAAGGAGTTAAAAAATGATTACTGTCATTATCGTTTTAACTGTATTTTCTATTCCCCTAGCTGGTATTATAACTACCCATTTAGAGAAGCAGACAAAATTAAATCATGCTATGCTAAAAGATCAATTGGAGCTTGAAAGATTAAAGCATGAAAATTTTTTATTAGAAACAAATAAAATGAAATTAGAAGTGGAGAAAATGGAGAAGGAAAATAATTTATTGGAGAAGAAGTGATTTAGAACTAGGCATTTCTTGAAAAAGTGGGGGGACAACCTTAGCTCCTTGGCTAAAGCTTGCTTTATTCCCCGTAGGAGTGGACTGTCCCCCACTTCGTTGTTAAAAGTTTTTTTGCTTCAAAAAGGAAATAATTTTTAAAAAACTGAATAGCGTAATTCATTTAATATTATTCAACCAAGCTTTAAATAAACAATAACAGACTTACTGCCATCACAGCCATTCCTGCTATTAAGCCGTATATCGATAGGTGACCTTCGTCATATTTTTTTGCTGCTGGCAATAATTCATCTAGTGAAATAAAAACCATAATGCCTGCTACTGCTGCAAAAATTAGTCCAAACATAACATCATTTAGAAATGGCATTAAAATAAGAAAGGCAACAATCGCGCCGACTGGTTCTGCTAATCCTGACAAAAAGGAAAGTTTAAATGCTTTTCTTCGATCACCTGTCGCAAAATAAACAGGGACTGCAACTGCGATTCCCTCTGGAATATTATGTATCGCTATCGCAACGGTAATTGCTACACCAAGTCCCGGATCCTGAAGAGCTGCAGTAAAGGTTGCAATCCCTTCTGGAAAATTGTGAATAGCAATTGCCAGTGCAGTAAAACTTCCCATTTTCAAAAGAGAGTGATCTGTCTGCCTTACATTAGATTTATTAATATCTTCCACTTTCTTTAACTCATGTGGGTTTCCTTGTTCAGGAACAAATTTATCTATTAAAGCAATTAACAATATTCCACCAAAGAACCCTGCTACAGTAAGCCAATTCCCCGTTTGCTGTCCTAATGATCCAACTAATGCATCTTTTGCTTTCACAAAGATTTCAATCATCGATACATAAATCATCACACCGGCAGAGAAACCTAGCATCCAAGAGAGAAATTTAGTATTGGTGGTCGATGTAAAAAATGCAAGCATACTTCCTATCCCAGTAGCCAGCCCCGCTAATAATGTCAAACCAAATGCAACCAATAAATTTTCGGGCATTTAAATCCCCCTTATTCCTCTGTATTATTTTTAACTTTTTCGTATATATAAAAATTATACCTTCGTTTAAAAATGTTTCTCTTAGGAAAGATTTTAACCAATTTCGAAATATTCGTCAATTTATTTATGGATAGATTATATCTATAGTCATCTAGCTCTATACAAATTCAATCTTTGCTGAATAATGAAGAGCACTTTTTTAATTATACGTAAAAGGGATAATTTCTTTCCTCCCTTTTACAAATTTCTTAAGGCAAGTTAATGGAATTCTATGTATTAGTCTATTTTTCTTCTACTATTCATCTCTTTATATATTCTCTTTACACCCTCTGTAATAATCGTGCTTCCAATTAGATCGATAACAATATTTCCATTTATCATTTTAATTAAGTAATAAGATAATGTGCCTATTCCCATATCCATCATAACAAATCGCTTCATTTTCGATATGTCCATTACGACAATAATTATTTGTTTCTGATCCTCTTTATTCATTTTCCCCAACTCCCCTTTGCAATTAAAGTATGATGGAAAACGTTTGTCCGATGTCCTCCATTCTTCAACAATGGATTTTTCCAAAATAAAAGATTCAAATCATACACGATTTGAATCTTTTATCTTACCAATGTAATTTTTTTAACTTCTATTGTTTTTCAAAATAATCTATTGAGCTTTTACATAATCTGCAGACTTTACACCTGCTTGACGACCAAAGATGATAATCTCTGCAACAGAATTTCCTCCAATTCTATTCTCACCATGTAGAGCACCGGTTACTTCTCCTGCAGCAAATAATCCTGGAATAGTCTGACCCTCTTCATTAAGTACCTCTGTATTTGTATTTATTTTTACTCCACCCATTGTATAATGAATACCAGGAGCAATTTTAATAGCATAGTAAGGTGCCTTTGACAAATCATTTTCAATTCCTGTTGTTCTTCCAAAAGCTTGATCCTCTTTATTTGTAACAGCTTTATTCCAAGTATCTAATGTTACTTGCAGTTCATCTGAAGAAACATTCATTTTCTCAGCAAGCGCTTCTATTGTTTCTCCTTCTAGCACAAAGCCCATTTCCTCATATTGTTCAATTGCTTTTGCACGTGATTTTACGCCAGAATCAAACACTAAGTATGCTGATTTTTCTGGTAGTTCATTAATTGCTGCTGTTACTTTATCACGAGTATCAAGTTCATTTGTGAATCTTTTTCCTTCTACAGATACCAAGATAGCTCCTTCACCACGAACAGCTTCACCAATTAAGTAAGACTCCTCTTGTTGTACTGTTGGATGAACTTGAATTTGCTCTAAATCAACCGTCGCTCCTCCTAATTTTTCTATCATTTTAATACCATCACCAGTGCTACCAGCTTGGTTTGTAGTTACATAATCTCCTAGATCACTTCTTACTTCTTTTATCATTTCCATATTAGCGCCAAAACCACCTGTAGTGACAACCACCGCTTTTGCTGTAATTGTTTTTTCCTCTGTTTGATTGAAAAGTACGTCTACACCATTTACAATTCCATCTTTTTCAGTTATTTCCTTCACATCTGCGTTGACAAAAAGAGGTATCCCATTTTCTTGAACGTTTTTCAATAAACCATCTACAATATATTGCCCTACCGCTGATCCATCTTCAGGTCGGTGGGTACGTTTTTCATTCATCCCACCAGTAATCGTTAAATTATTCAAACGAATACCAATCGTATCTAGCCATTCAATCGCACTAGCTGAGTTATCAACAAAGAAACGTAGCATTTCCTTATCATTTGTTTCATGTCCACCCTTTAATGTTTCTTCATAAAAAAGATCATTACTATCTTCAATTCCTTGCTCTTTTTGAAACTTAGTTTCAGAAGCATTCATTCCAGAAGAAGCTTTTGTTGTATTTCCACCTGCAACAGGCATTTTTTCTAAAATAACGGGATTTAATCCTTTGGCCTTTGCTTCTAATGCAGCAGTCATCCCAGCGCCGCCAGCTCCAACAATGATAATATCATAGCTGTCTTTAAGCTCTTCATACGGTGTATAGCTTGTTTGAGAAGCTCCCGATACTGCCTCAGCTTCCTTTTCTTCATTTTCTTGTTTTTGTGTGCTATTTGTTTTTTCATTCCCACAGCCTGCAATAATAAGTACGAAAGAAAAAGCAAAAATAAAGGTTGCAATAAATTTCTTTTTCATCATTTATCCTCCAAATGATTTCATAATCTGATAATTGCGTTGATGCGTTTATCTACCAAAGTATAACATTAACTTTATAGATTGTGTAAAAGTTCACAAATTGTTAAAAATTCTTTTATTTTTATAGTTAGCGCTTTCAACCAAAGAAACTGCCATTAAGCTCCTTAAGACAGCTTAATGACAGCAAGACTACATTAATCAATTACTAATCCTGTTTATTCATTGTTTGATGAGTACAGATAATTCCCCTTCAAACACTTCTTCCTCTTTATCATTATACGTGCTAAGCAAAACTGTAAGAATTCCAGTAGCACTCCTATTTTGCTTTTTTTCGAGAACTTTTACAATCGTATAAAGTTCATCTCCTGGAAAAACGGCTTTCAAAAATTTAATATGATTCATTTCTGTTCCAGCTATAACATCCTCCCCATATTTCTCCTCTTCTACCCATAGTTTGAATGAAATAGCTAAAGTATGGATACCAGAAGCAATTATTCCTTTAAATCTCCCTTCCTTTGCTTTCTCTTCATTTACATGCATATATTGGGGATCAAATTCTCCTGCAAACTTTATTATCTCTTCTTTTGTAACTTTAAAGGATTTTGTTCTAAAGCTTTGTCCTATTTTAAATTCATCTAATTTCATTCTAGCCCTCTTTTCTTTTACTTATCTATAAACGGATTATAGCATCACAGATTAAATATCGCTCGTAGTTGACATATGTACACTGTAAACTATCATTCTATTCTTTATAAAAAATCGAGTAATCATGAAATAGATTACTCGATTTTTTTATTGGTTATGTGTTTATTCTTTAGACCGCTTCATTTCCATGTACTTTCTCGTCAGGAATTAATAGCAGTCCTAATTGATGATGATCCCCTTCATATAAGGCCCTTTGCACAAAACGAATTTCACCATTTGCATCGAACACTTCTAATTTACAATGGGCTGAGTTTTTTTGTAATGCTTTATATAACTGGTTTTTATCTTGAACAGGAATACTATTAACCTTCGAAATCATTTCGCCAATTTTCAGACCCATTTTATCCGCTGGAGAATCTGGGACAATTCCTAATATTACAACACCATTATTTTTTCTAGAAAAGTAGAAGGATTTATTCTTTTCTTTGCTTTTCTGCTTCCTCGTAATCCATTCGCGACCAATAATTGCTACTAATACTAAAGCAATGGAAGATAGTGGATACAAATAAGCTGCAGCTCCGCCTACTACCATAATAGAACCAAGAATAATAATGTTTCTTCCTACATTTCTTATGGCAATAATCGGATGTTCTCCTTGAACTTCCATTTTTGATCCAATCAAAAATGGAACCAAGAGTAGGGAATATGTTTGATTGCCTACAGTAAACATTGGCCACCATTCAAACGGAATCGTCAGCAATCCTGAAGGAATAAATAAAAATACTGGCAAAATCCAAGCCCTCTCTAATAGATGGACACCTATTGCTTGCCCTCGTCTACTTTTCTTCAGCCGTGGCGAAGTTGCTTTCACTCCATTATTACGAACAAATATTCCCTCGGAAATAATCAATAATCCTAATAAAATTACAGCAGTTGGAAAAATATATTCAGATGAACTCAGATTATTTTTCGAAAACAAGAAATAATCCCATCCAAGGAAAAGCGAAACACTGCTAACAATTATTCCTAATCCAGCTGTGTAGACAGGAGATAACATTCTCGTTTTTCCAATTAACGCTAAAACGATTGTAATAATCCCTGTAAAAACAACAAATTCCATTGGAACTACTAAGACAAGTCCGATGGAAAAAACTGATATACAAAGTCCAATGATAATCCCCATTGGCAGTAATTGTTTCAGTTCAAAATAAGCGTTCTGTGCTCTTACTGTGAAATGTCTTCTTTCTTTTTTTACTCTAGCAACCCCTAAATAAGCAGCAAATAAAAACGATAAATAGAAAACAGGATTCAAAAATAGTTTACCAAATCCTTTTAAAAGCTCGAGCAACCAATCTTGCCACATAAAACTTCCCCCATCCTTACAATAAGCATCTATTCATTCCTTTATTTTAAGGAATTTAATCTTTTATTATATAAATCTATTATATTCTACTAATATGGTAATAGAAAGACTATGTGGAAGAAATATTATCTCTTTTTGCTACTATTGAAGATATTTGCGCTTTATATTTCATGTTCTATAAATAAAGCCAACAACCTATATATAAAGGTCATTGGCTTATTTTAACTTTATTTTGTTTTAGCAATAGAAGATTTTACTTTTGCTACTATATTTTCTACTGTAAATCCATACTCTTGGAATAGTTTATCCGCTGGTGCTGATGCTCCGAAATGATCGATTGTGATATGCTCACCTTTAGCTCCAATGTATTCTCTCCATCCTAGAGATGCACCAGCTTCAATACCAACGCGTGCTTGAACACTTTCTGGTAATACGCTCTCTTTATACTCAGCTGATTGTTGTTCAAAACGATCCCAGCTTGGCATACTTACCACATTTACAGAAATTCCTTCTTCTGCTAATGCTGCTTGTGCTTTCATTGCAAGGGAAACTTCTGAGCCAGATGCTAAGATTAAAGCTTGTGCTGCTTCTTTACCAGTTGAAACAGTATAAGCACCTTTTTTCACGCCTTCGTATGCTTCAGCCTTTGTTAAATCTAATGTTGGCAAGTTTTGACGTGTTAATACTAGCGCTGTTGGTGTATCTGTGCTTTCTACAGCAAGTTGCCATGCAGCAGCTGTTTCTTTTGCATCTGCTGGACGAATAATAGAAAGTCCTGGCATTGCACGTAATGATGCAAGTTGTTCCACTGGCTCATGTGTTGGACCGTCTTCTCCAACTGCGATACTGTCATGTGTGAATACATAAGTAACAGGCAATTTCATTAATGCAGCTAAGCGGATTGCTGGACGTAAATAATCAGAGAATACGAAGAATGTTGCTCCGAATACTTTTACTCCACCATGTAGCGCTAAACCGTTTAATGCTGCACCCATTGCGAATTCACGTACACCAAACCAAATATTTCTGCCAGCATAACCGTCGATTGCAAAGTTTTTCTCAGCAGTCATTAATGTTTTGTTTGAACCAGCAAGGTCTGCAGATCCACCAAAGAAAGAAGGTACAGCACTTGCGATTGCTTGAATTGTTTTGCCAGAAGAATCTCTTGTTGCCATAGAATCGCCTGCATTAAATTCAGGTAATCTCTCTTGTAAATCAGCAGGCAGCTCACCTTTAATTGCTGTATCTAGTTGTGTTGCTAACTCTGGATATGCTGCTTTATAGCCTTCATATAATTCATTCCAAGCTTTTTCTTTTTCTGCTCCCTCTTGCGCTAATGATGCATAATGCTCAGAAACTTCTGCTGGAACATGGAATGCTTCTTCGTAAGACCAACCATATGTTTGTTTAGCTAATTGTGTTTCAGATGCTCCTAGTGGTGCACCATGTGACGCAGATTTTCCACCTTTATTTGGGGAACCATAACCAATTACTGTTTTTACTTCGATTAATGTTGGTACATCTGATTTTTTCGCTTGTGCAATAGCTGCTTGTATTTCTGTTAAGTCATTGCCATCTTCTACACGAATTACTTCCCATCCATATGCTTCAAAACGTTTTTGAACACTTTCTGAGAATGAAAGATGTAAATCACCATCTAAAGAAATATCATTTGAATCATATAATACTACTAATCTTCCTAGTTTTAAGTGCCCTGCAAGAGATGCTGCTTCTGCAGATACACCTTCCATTAAATCACCATCACCACAAATGCTATACGTATAATGGTCAACAACTGGATAATTATCTTTGTTATATGTTTCTGCTAAATGTCTCTCTGCCATTGCCATCCCAACTGCCATTGCGATACCTTGTCCTAGTGGACCAGTAGTAGCTTCCACACCTGGTGTATGTCCAAATTCTGGATGCCCAGGAGTTTTGCTTCCCCATTGACGGAAGTTCTTTAAGTCATCAACTGTTACTCCATAATTAAATAAATGTAACAAGCTATAAAGAAGCATAGAACCATGTCCTGCTGATAAAACAAAACGATCACGGTTGAACCAGTTAGGATTAGCTGGATTATGATTCATTTCCTTTGCCCATAGTGTATATGCCATAGGTGCTGCACCCATTGGCATTCCTGGGTGACCTGAATTTGATTTTTCAATTGCATCAATTGATAATGTACGAATCGTATTTACTGCTAATTGCTCAATGTTTGTTTTTACTTGATTACTCATTTTCCTCATCCTTTTTTGATTTATTTAATGCTAAACACAAACATAATGATGTGCTAAATTTTCTTAGGAAGTCATAGCTTTATTTGGCTTAGCCTTTATTTAAATTGAATTCCATCTTTATGAACGACAAGCTCACCTGTCAAACAATTATTATTTGTCCATCGCAATACTTCATCCGCCAGTTCGTTTGCAAGGATTCGATCAATAGCTGTCGGATTTGTTCCCATACAAAGTGCTTCATTAATTTCTGTATATTTCCAATCTACATCAAGCTTGCTAATTACAGAATCTTGGACAACTGCTTGCAAAGACTCGCTATATATTAAGACACTTGACGTTTTTGTATATGTATAGCTCTTTGTTATGGCTTCACATAAAGCGGCAATTTCCTCTTTCTCATAATCAACTGCTAAATAGTTTCCATCTACAGCAAGAGAAATATCCTGCAGCATGTTAGTCGAAGGATTTCCCTCTATTGAAAAACCAAATAATCTTGGTTTGTCATATTTTAGAGATTGAATGGTATCCTGAACCTTTAACACATTTTGAGTAATACTATTAAGCGCAGTATCATACCCTAAAGTCCAATCATTTCCTCGAATATTATTGTAAATGGAAACTGGCACAAATAATGTCCGAATCGTTTCTTTCTTTGCAATAGAAGCTTGCCATAATTCTTTTGCAACTGCATCCCCCATTACAACTGTCATATCCATCGGAGCAAATGCCTCTTCCCACTGATACTCTGACGGTGTAGCGCTTACCTTTAAGATAGAATGGCTTAAATATGGTGCATCACTAATTTCTTTTACTTCTGTATAAGTGATTTCACCGGACTCTCTGTCTATTTCAAGTCCAAAAAGTTGATGCGCAGGAGATAAATTTTCATATAAACGATGTAGAATTTGTTTTACCCCCGAAGGCAAACAACCTAAGACAATCACTCCAACCTTCAACACCTTACCCCCTAACTATTATCGAGCTGTAACTAAAAATGGTCATAATAAAAAATATACAGAAAAATGCACATGCTATTGGAAGAAAAAGTATTTTTTTACCTTATCTTCTTTATGATATATTTTTCCAAACCCATTATACCATACAACTTCCCAAGAATAAACCATACATATTTAGTATAACCCATTAATGGTACGTACAAGTTATAATATGTTTCATTTAAGATTTTTGATGTTAATTAGTCCTACTATTAACAATAATATGATTCTATTTCTTTGATTCCATTGATTCTATTAGCATGTCTGCCACCTAGAAATTCTGCATTTAACCATGTATCAACAATTAAGCATGCCAATCCTTCACCTGTAACTCTTTCACCCAAACAAAGGATATTACTATCATTATGTTCTCTTGTGGCTTTAGCAGAGAACACGTCACCAACTACCGCTGCCCGTATTCCAGTGATTTTATTGGCAGCTATACTCATGCCAATTCCTGTTCCGCAACACAAAATGCCTAATTGATTATCTCCATTTATAATGGATTCCCCAACAAGCTTTGCATAATCTGGAAAATCAACACTTTCCCTACTATGACAACCAAAGTCTATTACTTCTTCATTAGATTTAAGTAGATGTGCTTTTATTGCTTCCTTTAGCTGATATCCGCCATGATCACTAGCTATTGCTATTTTCATAAGCTCATCCTTCCTAGTTAAGATGCTTCTTTTTCAGATGTATTCTAACATAAAAGCAAGGATTTGTATTCGGTTTCACGTGAAATTTATAATTTTTTTATATTTCGAATTACTTATTACCTTCCTTAATTGTTAAAAAAGGAAAAAGGAATGAAGTCCTTTCTCCATTCCCTTTCTTTTGCAATAAGATAAAAGCCTTGATTAAAAATCAAAATTATCAGGATCTGGACCAACACGTTGATCCAAGTTTAATGCATCGATTTTAGCCATTTCTTCTTTTGTTAATATAAAATCAAAAACATTTCCATTTTCGATAATACGATGTTCTTTCACAGATTTTGGAATAGTGACAATTCCATTTTGCAGATCCCATCGAATGATAATTTGAGCAACTGATTTTTGATATTTTGATGCTATTTCCACTAATTCAGGTTGATCTAATAGTTGTCCTTGCATCAATGGAGACCATGCTTCCACTTGAATGCTTTTCTCCTGACAATATGCTATTAGTTCTTTTTGTGTTAGTCTTGGATGCAATTCTATCTGATTAATCATTGGTTGTATCTCTGCATCTTTCATTAACTCTTCCAAATGATGGATTTGAAAATTACTTACACCAATTGTTCTTACTTTTCCTTCTTTATATAATGTTTCTAAAGCTCTCCATGCTGCTTTATACTTTCCTTCTTTTGGCCAATGAATAAGATATAAATCTAAATACTCCAGTCCTAATTTATTTAGACTTGTTTCATACGCTTTTATTGTTTCTTCATATCCTAAATCTTCTGTCCATACTTTTGAAGTAATAAACAAATCTTCTCTTGTAATTCCTGTTTCTTGCATTCCTTTTTTAATCCCTTCACCAACACCTGCTTCATTCTCATAAATAGCTGCTGTATCAATGCTACGATAACCATTTCTAATAGCAGAGCTTACAGCATCTACCAGCTCTTGACCTTCTTCCACCTTGAATACACCTAACCCTAACCAAGGCATCTTTACTCCGTTTAATAAGTTAACAGTATCTTGTAAGTTTTTCATCGTGGTAAAACTCCTTTATCTAATGAATTTTTTTCTAAAACTAAACTAAAGCCCGTCAGAAAGATTGCCGCTACAACCATTATTCCCCCAACCCAAGAAGTATGAATTAATCCGAGCGAATTCGTTACGATTCCTCCTAAATAAGAGCCAATTGCTATTCCTGCATTGAAGGCAGCAATATTGACAGCAGAAGCAACATCTACTGCACTTGGCACATATCGTTCTGCTAATATAACAACATAAACCTGTAATCCTGGTACATTCATAAATGCCAATAATCCCATAAATAGAATACTTATTAAGCCAATGACCTTAAATGGAAGTGTAAAGGAAAGAATAAATAGAACAATTGCTTGAATGATAAACATATAAAATAAAGCTTGAAGCGGATTTTTATTAGATAGTTTACCACCGATCATATTGCCTATTGCAATGGCAACACCATATAATAGCAAAATGCCTGCCACTGTATTTTGTTTAAAACCAGTTACTTCATGTAATAATGGCGAAAGATAAGTGAAAACTACGAAAGTTCCCCCATAACCTAAAGCTGTAATGAAAAATAGCATTAAGAGACGCCCATTTGTGACTAAACGCAATTGATCCTTTAGTGTCGCCCGTCCTCCTTTTGATAAATTACCTGGAACGAGAACACTGTTTCCGATAAAGGCGATAATACCAATAATAACAATTGTAATAAATGCCAATCTCCATCCAAAATGTTGTCCAATGAACGTTCCAAATGGAACCCCGGTTACTGTTGCAACGGTTAATCCGGAAAACATAATAGAGATAGCACTAGCTCTTTTTTCTTTTGCAACTAAATCTGCTGCTATTGTTGACCCAATCGACATAAAAATTCCGTGGGCAAAAGCCGATATGATGCGGGCAATAAGTAAAATCGTAATATTTGGTGCAATAGCAGCCAAACTATTTCCAATAATAAATACAATCATAATCCACAATAAAAGTGATTTTCGTGAAATATTAGATGTAATAGCTGTTAAAACTGGTGCACCTATTGTGACACCTAAGGCATATATGGAAACCGTTAATCCCGCTGTCGTAATGCCTACGTGAAAATCTTCCGCGATTAATGGGAGTAAACCGACACTTATAAACTCAGTTGTCCCAATTGCAAAGGCACTAATAGCCAATGCAACTAAGGCAAGCGTATTATTTCTTTGCTTCAATTCTATTTCCTCCTAATAAATATATCGTTATCCACTAGTGGTTAGCTTTTTAGTAGTCTTGCATTTTAACCGGCAAGTGTTATTATGAATCATATAAGACAAATAGAAAAGTACGCACCTTTTTGTAATATAGGAACCAATAAGTATGATAGGAACAAAAAAGTACCTGTAAAAGAAGGAGTATTAGGATGGATAATAAAAAATACAATATATCAGTAGAAGCAACTTTAGAAGTAATCGGCGGTAAATGGAAGTGTGTAATTTTATGTCATCTTACACATGGTAAAAAAAGAACGAGCGAGTTAAAACGATTAATGCCAAATATTACACAAAAAATGCTAACACAACAATTAAGAGAATTAGAAGAAGATGGAGTAATCAACCGAATCATCTATCAACAAATCCCGCCAAAAGTAGAATATGAATTAAGTGATTATGGAAGAAGTCTTGAGCCCATTTTAAATGCCCTTTGCGCTTGGGGAGATACACATATTACCAAAATTTACGGGGATAAAAGTTTAGTGTTAGAAGATAGTGTGTTAAATCAATAGCCGCATAAATAATCTCCTGCAAATAATTATGCAGGAGATTATTTATGCGGCTGTTTCTATGACATTGTTGTTTTTTCAATAAGATTAATGAAAGGAGACTTTGCTCTCCCATAGAAAGCGAGTCTATTCAGGCTGTTGATCTTAGCAATAAACTATATGAAAAATAGTTTATTTAAATAATTATTTAATGCACGATATATCTTATCGCTGTTTGTAGCTGGATATCGTTTTCATCTTTCAGTTTTTCTTTCCTTACTGATTCCTCCATCTTGGCTGCCGTTTTTTGATCGATAATCCCTGTTACCTCTAACGCATTTTTTTCTTGAAATGCACGGACAGCTACTTTTGTTTGAGGACTATAATAGCCATCCTGCCTATCTGTTGTAAATCCCAAGCTTGTTAATATTTCTTGTGCATATTTTACTTGTTCATCATTATCTTCCATCTTTAAATTGTCTACAATCTGAAGAGGATGGGTATGATACAAATCAGTTTGCTTTACTTCAATAGTAGGCTTTATTCCTTGTTTATGAATCCAATTCCCATCAGGAGTGAGCCATTTAGAGACAGTTAATTTGATTTCACTACCATCATCCATCAAGATTGGCTGTTGGACCGTTCCTTTTCCAAAAGAATTTTCGCCAATTAGGGGATAATCTGCTCCCTCTTTCAATGCAGCAGCTAAAATTTCTGATGCAGAGGCGCTTCCATTATCAATCAACACGACAACTGGATATTCTTTTTCCTTTGATAAATCGGAATAAAACTGTTCACGGTCGCCATTTCGATTCTCTATTTGTACATATGGTTTACTGTCTGTTAAAAATTGCTCCACTATTGCATTCACACTAGTAAGTAAACCACCTGGATTACCGCGGACATCCAAGATAAGACCAGCTATTCCTTTTTTCTCTAAACTACTCAGCGCCTTTTCAAACTCAATTGCAGTATCTTTAGAGAAAGAGGTAATTTCAATATAGCCTATCTTTTCTCCTCCATCTTTTTTGATATCCGAATAAACAGTAATTTGAGGAACTTCATCCCGTACAATCTTTACCTTTAACGGCTTATCTACTGTTGTTCGTTTAATCTCTAGTTCTACCTTTGTCCCTTTTTCTCCTTTAATCTTGCCAATGACATCATTTAAATCCTTCCCCTCAACGGTTTCTCCATCCACAGAAATAATTTGATCCTGTGGTTTGATACCCGCCTTCTCTGCTGGTGAACCTTTAATTGGCGAAACAATGATCATTTTATCATCTTCTATACTAATTTCTGCACCAATTCCTTCAAATGAAGAATCTAGCGCCTGTTCAAATTGTTTGGCAGCCTCTTGATCCATATAAACAGAATATGGATCCTCTAATGTAGCTAGCATCCCTCTAATTGCTCCGTCTTCCAATTTCTGCTTGTCTACATTTTCCACATAGTTTTGAAGGATTAGCTGATAGGCTTTATCTAATTTATATAGAGAGTTCGACTCCATTGTATGATCAGTTGCATGCTTCTCCTGTTTTTTTTCGAAAATGGTTATTCCCATATATGTCATTCCTGACCCCGCTAATAAGGATCCTGCCATGTAAACAGCCAGCCATTTTTGTTTCATTCTAACCGTCCCTTCTTTCGCACACGATGTGTTTTATCCTGTTTCCATGTATATGATGAGCTGGGACAACTTATGAATAAATCTACCTTTTATCCATTGGACACGAACCTAATACAGGCATAGGCATAGTATATAAAGTATTTTATGAGGAGGGGAAAGAATGTTTTATCATATTAAAGAACTAGCTTACCAAGCAAAACCCGAAAAGCCAGATCCTGTGTTTGCTAAAAAATTGCAAGAACTAATCGGTGGACAATTCGGGGAAATGTCGGTAATGAATCAATACTTATTCCAGGCTTGGGGTACAAGAAAACATGATAAGTATCGTGACTTATTATTAGATACAGGAACAGAGGAAATTGGCCATATTGAATTATTGGCAACAATGGTTGCAAGATTACTAGATGATGCTCCAGTAACGGAACTAGAAACAGCGGCAGCAAGTAACCCTGCAATGGCTGCCATTATTGGCGGAATGAACCCACAACATGCCATTGTCTCAGGACTTGGAGCAATGCCAAAGGATAGTGTGGGAGTTCCTTGGAATGCAGGATATGTTGCTGCAAGCGGCAACTTGTTAGCTGATATGCGTGCAAATTTAAATGCGGAATCCCAAGGTCGCCTTCAAGCAGTCCGTTTATTTGAACAAACGGACGATAGAGGTATTAAAGATATGCTATCCTTTTTAATCGCCCGTGATACGATGCATCAAAACCAATGGCTTGCTGCTATTTATGAACTAGAACAACAAGAAGGGGTAGTTGTACCAAGCACTTTCCCTAGACATTTAGAAAAAACAGAAGTATCCTATCTATTCCTAAATCATTCAATGGGAGACGAAAGCAGTAAAGGTAGATGGGCATCTGGACCGAGCATGGATGGCATGGGAACTTTCCAATATGTAAGAGATGTACCTCCATTTGGTCCTGCTCCAAAATTAAAGCCAGCCCCTCCAGCTGAGCATGATACCCCCCCAGATGTTAAATAAGTTTTATTAAACAAA
Source organism: Bacillus sp. 522_BSPC (assembly GCF_001076885.1). Classification (GTDB taxonomy): domain Bacteria; phylum Bacillota; class Bacilli; order Bacillales; family Cytobacillaceae; genus Niallia; species Niallia hominis. The sequence continues at coordinate 12,107 of NZ_JVDT01000252.1, read as the reverse complement.
ACGGTGCAAAGGGAAAAGACCCCTTGCACCGTTTTTCTTCTATAACCCTTTTACCCGCAATACCCGCATTGCATTTAGAACTGCTAATACAGTAACACCTACATCTGAAAAAACAGCTTCCCACATTGTCGCAATTCCAAAAGCTCCTAGCAGTAAAAAGATTGCTTTTATTCCTAAAGCAAAAATAATATTCTGCCAAACAATTCGTCTTGTACGTTTCGCAATAGATAGAGCTGTCGCTATTTTTGAAGGCTCATCTGTCATAATTACAATATCAGCTGCTTCAATCGCTGCATCTGCTCCTAATCCACCCATCGCCATTCCAACATCGGCTCTTGCTAAAACAGGCGTGTCATTAATCCCATCTCCAACAAATAGAATCTTCTCTTTTACCTGTTTTCGTTCATCTAGTTTTTCGATTTCCTCTACTTTATTCTGTGGTAATAGCTCTGCATGTACTTCATCTATTTGCAGAAGAGCACCAATCTTATCGCCAACCTTTTTTGCATCACCAGTTAGCATTACCGTTTTCTTAATACCTTGTTCTTTTAATAGCTGAATCGCTTTCTTGGCATCATCTTTTATTTGATCTGAAATAACGATAGAACCGATAAATTCTTGATTCACCGCTATATAAATGACTGTGCCAATTTCTTTGTTTTGTACGTAATCTATGTTTTCCTTTACCATCAATTTTTGATTCCCAGCCAACACTACTCTATCGTCAAGCTTCACACTAATTCCATGCCCAGATATTTCCTGATATTCACTGATACGTTCTTCTAATATCTTCCCAGGAAAAGCATTTCTGATGGAGTCTGCAATAGGATGATTAGAATGCATTTCTGCATATGCAGCATATTCAAGAACTTCCTCTTCAGAAAATCCAGAAGCAGTATGGATGGAATCCACTTCAAATACTCCTCTGGTCAAAGTCCCTGTTTTATCAAAAACAACATATTTAACAGCATTTAAAGCTTCTAAATAATTGCTTCCTTTAACTAATATCCCTTTTTTCGAGGCGGCACCTATCCCGCCAAAGAAACCTAAAGGAATGGAAACAACAAGTGCACACGGACAGGAAATAACAAGGAATACAAGGGCTCTATATAGCCAATCGGAGAATGTTGCACCACTTATTATTAGTGGTGGCAAGATAGCTAATAAGGCCGCAATTATTACTACTACAGGTGTATAGTATCTTGCAAATTTGGTAATAAAATTTTCGGTAGGAGCCTTTTTATTGCTGGCATTTTGGACAAGCTCTAATATTTTCGTTACAGTAGATTCTCCAAAATCTTTTGTTACTTCTATTGTTAATACACCATGATTATTAATGAATCCTGAGAGTACTTCATTGCCAATTTCGATATCACGAGGAATAGATTCTCCCGTTAATGCTGATGTATCAACAGAGGAGCTACCTTCTATTACTCGCCCATCAAGAGGGATTTTTTCTCCAGGTTTTACGAAAATAATATCTCCTATTTTCACTTGCTCAGGACTTATTTTTTTATATCGGTCTCCAACCTTCACATTTGCATAGTCAGGGCGAATATCCATTAAACTTGTAATGGATTTTCTAGAACGATTCACTGCTATCCCTTGAAATAGTTCCCCTATTTGATAAAAGAGCATAACCGCTACTCCCTCAGGGTATTCTTGAATCGCAAATGCTCCCAATGTAGCAATCGCCATAAGAAAGTGCTCATCAAATACTTGCCCGCGTAAAATATTTTTTATGGCTCGATATAAAATGTCTCCTCCGACAATTAAATATGCCACAAAGAAAAAGGAAAACTCTGCTATTCCAGTCAAAGGAGAAAAGAAGCCAGCTACTGCAACAATTGTTCCAGCTATTAATCTACCAACTAATCTCTTTGTATTTTCCGCTCCATGATCATGTGAATGGCTATGTGTTCCGTGAGCCTTTTCATGGTGATGTCCATTCCCATGATTATGCGAGGTGGAAGCTGTCATTTTATTACCTTTCTCCACCAACTTTACATGTGGCTCTAGTCTTGAAATTGTTTTTTGTGCTTTTGCTAAAATGCTGTCTCGTTCTTCTTCCTTTAACTGTAGAATTAATGTTTGTGTTGCAAAATTAACATTGCATTCACTCACTCCATTAATGGAGGCAATTCCATTTTCAATTTTCATCGCACAATTAGCACAATCCAAGCCTTCCAATGTAAATTCTTTTTTTAGTAGCTGCTTCTCTTCCTCCATCTTATCCCTTCTTTCCTTTCATTCATCTATTAACCAATGGATTATTCACTCACCTTCAATATATGAACAATTATTCATATACTCATATTCTTATTATATGAATAATGCAATAAAAGTGTCAATCCATATTCTGATTTTTATGTTAAAAAGAAGAAACAGATATCATATGATACCCGTTTCTTCTAGTGTGCTTTATTATTATTCAACTATCCTTATTCCTTTTAAAGACTATCGATTGAATTCATAAAAATCACTTTAAACCACATTACATGCAAATTAATGATGTCTTGCGTGATCAATCATTTGTTTTAATACGCCCATTACATGTTCATCATCACAAGAATAAATCATTGTTGTACCTTCTCGCTTATATTTTACTAATCGTAAATTTTTTAAAAACCGAAGTTGATGGGAAACAGTGGATTGGAGCATATTCAAACTTTCGGCAATTTCATTTACGGAATGCTGTTTTTTTGATAATAAATGAAGAATTTTTATCCTTGTAGGGTCAGAAAGTGCTTTAAACGTTTGAGAAACAATAAACAGTGTTTCTTCATCCAACTCTAGCTTATTTTGATCGATTGGATCTATTGATTCCTTTTTATCATTCAATTCGCTCATCTATATTCTTACCCCTTTATTATTACAGAACTTTGCTCCCATTATAGCATACAAATTATTACTTTCTGTAGCAACTCGATTTTCCGCTTATCGCCACTCTGAATAAAAAAAAATAATGGCGCTCCATTTAAAATGAGCGCCATCATAAACTTGAGTTTAGGAGAAATAGGAAAGTCTTCCACTCGAAGATGATATATCTTATTTCATGTTTAATTCTCCATATTTCGGATAAACTATTACTACCATATTTTTTACAATGGAACAATCCCAATTGGATTAATAGCATTTGATTTTGCTGGATTCCATGGACCTTTATGCAATTCGAAATGCAAATGCTGACCAGTAGAATCACCAGTATTACCCATTGTACCGATACGCTGTCCTTTTGAAACAGTATCTCCAGCGTTTACAAGACGGCTACCCTTTCTCATATGAGCATAGACTGTTGTATATTCCTGTCCGTCAATGTAATGACTAATAAAAATAACTTGTCCATAACTATCTGAAGGATAAGAACTAATGACAACACCATCTGCAGCAGCATAAATAGGTACCGTACCTGTAGCCGCTATATCAACACCAGCATGGAAAGTACCCCAACGTTGTCCAAGACCTGAAGATAAATAGCCTGCTCCTGCTGGGCGAGTGAAATTGCCAGATGATACAGAAGTAGATGGCTTAGAAACACTTTGGGAAGTATTTCCGCTTGATGAGCTAGTTGAAGTTGCTGTTTTCGAACTAGATGATTTAGAGCTTGAAGCTTTTTGTGCAGCTGTTCTTTCAGCAGCAGCCTTGGCTTCTGCTGCTTTTCTTGCTAATTCAGCTTGTCTTTCCTTTTCTAATTGTATCGCTTTTTCCATTGCTACTTCTTGATCTTTTAGCAGCTGTTCTTCTTCTTCTAAGGAAAGCATTTCTGCCTGAACATGATTTTCCTCTTCGTTCAATTGAGCCATTAATGTATCTTTTTCTTTTTTCTCAGAATTCAGCTTAGAATTTAACGTTTCTAGGTCATCAAGCATTGTTTCAAGGCAATTTAATTTCGACTTTAGATCTGCTTGTGATTGTTCCAATAACTTTTTATCCGCCTCTTGCTCTTTAATTATTGATTGATCGGCTTCTACAATTGTTGCTACAGCCCCAACTCTATCAATAAAATCACTAAAACTTTGTGACCCCATTAACACATCCAGATAATTAACCATCCCACCTGTTTGCTGATAAGATCTTGCACGTTCCTTCAATAATTCATTTCGTTTTTCAATTCTTGCTGTCACTTCTTTAATTTGCTTCTCTAATTTTTCCACTTCTTCTTTTGTAGTAGAAATTTGTTCCTTTTTCTCGGTAATTTTCACTTGTGTACTTGAAATAGAGGTATTTAATCTTTGAATCTCTGTTTCTACTGATTCTTGTTCTGAATGGATATCACTTAATTTATTACTAGAATCATTTAATTTTGATTTTACGTCATTTTGCTTATTCTCAATATTACTTTTTTCCTCATTCAGCTCATTAAGTGAAGTTTGAGCATATGCAGGTGATGTAGTGGCAGTATATGCGACGATACTGCTTATGCTTAATGCAGATACAAGTGTTAATTTTGCTACTTTCTTTTTCATCTAGTTAAGCTCCCTTCCCCGTATACCAATATGTAAACTTGGTAAATTTGTTGCTTTCTCTCTGTTTTTTCCAAATAGAATAGCTTGAAGCACTCTAATTCCCGTTCTCCAAGCTATTGACCATAAGACTAATTTTATTATCAACGACAAACTTACACTTTTAAAAACTTGCGAATACTCATTACAGAACCCCAAATTCCAATAATTGCTCCCATTAGAAGTAGTATTCCACCAACTTGGTATACAAATGGAGAGAAATCTAAAATTTCCAAATAGCTTCCTGCTAGTTTCTCAACTAAATACTGATACGCATAATAATAAATTGCGCTAACTGCTGCTATTGGAATGATGGCGCCGATTATCCCCAGCCACATACCTTCTAGGAAAAATGGCCAACGGATAAACCAGTTAGTTGCACCTACTAAACGCATGATTTCAATTTCTTTTCTTCTTGCTACAATCGTAATTTTAATCGTATTGGAGATAAGGAACATTGCTGTAAATAGCAATCCAATAATTAGTACGATTCCTACATTCCTACTCATGTCAATCGCACTAAAAAGTTTTTCAACGGTTCCTTGTCCATACCTTACCTTCGCAGCATGTTCAAACTTCTCAATCTTATCTACTACAGCTAGTGTATCTTGTGGATCCTTCGTCTTGACAACAAAGACATCATTTAATGGGTTATCCTGTTCGAATAGTTTAAATGCATCTCCATCTTCCCCAAGACTACTAATTAAATTATCTAATTCTTCCCCTTTAGGAGAAAATGTAACACTACCTACTTCTGGTATAGCCTTTATTTCCTCTTCTAAGGTATTTCGTTCTTCTTCTGTTGCTGCTACATCAATATGAACCCTAATTTCAACATTTTCCTCTATGGAAGTCGCCAAATGATTTAAATTCATCATAATGATGAAAAATACACCAACAAGAATCAATGTGATTGTTACCGCACTGACAGAGGCAAATGTCATCCAACCGTTACGAAGAAGGCTTTTGAAACTTTCTCTTGTATGTCTAGCTACTGTTCTAGCCTTCATATCCGTATTCACCTCTCGTTTCATCACGTACAATTCTGCCGCCTTCAATAGCAATAACACGATGCTTAATCGTATTTACGATTTCACGATTATGTGTAGCCATTACAATTGTTGTACCTCTATTATTTATTGTTTCAAAAATATTCATAATTTCCCATGAAGTCTCAGGATCTAAATTCCCTGTTGGTTCATCAGCAATCACTAATTTCGGGGAATTTACAATGGAACGTGCAAGCGACACACGTTGTTGCTCTCCACCAGATAATTCTGTTGGAAGCATCTTTGCTTTATGCTTTAGTCCGACTAATTCTAAAGTCTCCATAACTTTTTTCTTTATATATTTAGGATTTTCTTCAATAACCTCTAATGCAAAGGCAACATTTTCAAAAACAGTTAGTGTAGGAAGAAGCTTAAAATCCTGAAAGACAACTCCCATGTTTCTTCTTAATAATGGAACTTTTTTGTCTCTTAATTTTTCTAAATTGATTCCGTTAATTCGAATACTTCCTTTTGTAGGCTTTTCCTCACGATACATCATTTTAATAAAGGTTGATTTACCTGCACCACTTGGACCTACAACATAGACAAATTCACCTTGATTTATCCTAACATTTATCCCATTAGCGGCTATTACACCGTTAGCATACTTCTTCATTACATTCTTCATTTCTATCATCTATTATCACACCTGAGTAATTTTTTGTATGGATTATGGAAAAAGCGAAGAGGCAGTTTGAAAACATAAACGAATCACAGAAGTGTATTTGGAAGTGATGTGGTTCATGAATTTATCCTCTGGTAATAAGCTTAGTTTTCCCTAAAACTATTCCTTCTATTTTCCATATGATTCAAAAACCAAAATTCGACAACTTTCAACCGACTAAAAGTGACAACTGTCATTTTGCACAGCCTGTCCCTTAACTTACTTAAGCTATTATATCATCATAATCCGTCAAATTAACGTAAAAAATTATTACATTTTCTTTTCAATAATGACATAAAGTACTATTGATTTCATTTCACATCCGCATATTCTATTATTATAGTACTACAAATCGACCCAATTCCCCTTTTTTTTCTTCATTTTTTATGATAAATAGTATTATATACCTAATATTAGAAAATATTATTGGAATTATTTACATATTCAAATGTTTTTTTGATTAGACACAAAATATCCACAAAACTTAGAGGGTTATTCAAACAGAAATTTCGACAAATTCATTAATAAGAATTTTATAAAAGTCTTCCTCTTTCCATCCAAATAAAAAAGAGAATATCTGTTTTTCGTCTTGATTCATTATAAAAATAAATGAATCAACACTAAACAAATATTCTCTCTCAGCACAAACAGCTTATTTAAATCCTCTTCCTAATACCTCTGAAGCGTCTGTCACAACAACGAAAGCCGTTTCGTCAATGGATTTCACTAATTGCTTGAGCTTCATAAATTGCGATTGGTCTACCACACACATTAAAATTGGTCTTTCTGAATCTGTATAACCACCATGTGCCGTTAGTCTAGTTACACCACGATCAATTTTATTTAAAATTCCTTCCCTTACTTCATCTTGCTTATCTGTAATAATTAGCGCCATTTTTGAGCTGCCAAAACCTACTTGGACAAGATCAATCGTTTTGCTTGTTACAAATAATGCAATCAATGCATATAAACCCTGTTCTATACTAAACACGATTGAAGCTGTTATTACGATAACCCCATCAATTAGTGCTACACATTTTCCTAATGAAATACCTGTATATTTGTTTATTATCTGTGCGGCTAAATCGGTACCTCCTGTGGATGCTTTTCCTCTAAAGACAATTCCTATTCCAAGACCAATTCCTATCCCTCCATAGAGAGCCGCTAATAATGGTTCATTTGTCCATGGATCCAATCCTCTTGAAAGATAAACAACAAATGGCAAAAACACTGTCCCTACCAACGTTTTCGCCCCAAAGTTTTTCCCTAATAATAGGACGCCTAGAATAAATAATGGAATATTAAATGCCCATTGCACATAAGCAGGTTCCCACTGAAACACAGACTTAGTAATGGTGCTTATCCCACTTACTCCACCAGAAGCAATATTATTAGGCAGTAAAAACAAATTAAAGGATAAAGCGACAATTGCCGACCCTATTAGCACGTATATATATTCGCGCAGCTTCATTCTTTACACCCCTGTTTTCTTGTCAGTTTCTGTCACATTCCTTTGGCGTTCTTATTCGACAATCACTTTTTATTATGCAATAATCGCAAAGAGCGTAATCAAAAATATGACATCATTTTCATGTTTCAGCAAATTTTTTATAGAAAAAACCAAATGAAATAGAGGGATAGATTAGCTTTCCCTCCCATTTTTGACATGAATAAATAATTCCATAAAAAACGAACTGATTCTTCCCAAGCAGAGAGTATATCATCTTATTTTTGAAGTGTAAATGGTGGCAAATTAGCGTGGTAAAGCGATGAAATAAGAGGTTTTGACCTCGCTAAAAATTGGCGAGGTCTTGCATGTTATAAAATAAAAATCCAAAAGAGGATGGCAAGTCCGAAACGATAATAAGCGAAGGGAGCTAGTTGAATTTTATTAATCAACTGCAAGAAAAATTTAATAGCAATTAATGCAACGATAAAGGCTGTGAAAAAGCCAGTCAAGAAAAGAGGGAGATCATCAGGAGATAAATAGTGCCAGCTTTCCATTAAGTCCTTTCCTGTTGCCGCTGCCATGATAGGAATGGCCATAATAAATGTAAATTCTGATGCTGTTTTATGGCTCATCCCAGCAAGCAAGCCCCCAGATAAGGTAGCTCCAGAGCGGGAAAATCCCGGAACTAATGCAAAGCATTGAAACATTCCTACTGCAAAAGCTTGTTTATATGTAACTTGGTCCAGCGTTTCTGCTATTGGCTTTTGTGGCTTCCATCTCTCTGCTGCAAGCATTAACAGTCCTCCAATGATAAGAGTAATGACAACCGTTCCTGAGCGAAAAAGTACTTCTTTTATGAAATCATAAAATAGAACGCCACCTATTCCAAAAGGGATTATTCCAATCGCAATATGGACAATGCTTAACGTTCCTATATTCTTCTCTTCTTTTTGCCATTTATTGATTCCAATGATGCTTAGAATTCGTCTCCAAAACACAAAAATGACTGCAAGAATACTTCCTAATTGAATAATAATTTCAAATGTCTTTGCTTTTTCACCTGTAAATTCCAGCAAATGTGCTACTAATATAAGATGTCCTGTTGATGAAACTGGGGCAAACTCTGTTAATCCTTCTACTATCCCTAATATAATAGCAATGATTATTTCCATGAAATTCCTCCTTTTGGTAAGATTCTTGGTAGAAAAAAATATTGATACACCTATCCTTCGTTTTACCTCGTAAATCATCATTTCGTTTTCCTTAGCCTGTCCTTTTTAAATATATTATTTAATAGAGAATATAGACCGAACATTTTTTCAAAAAAATAGCCACCACTAAGTGATGACTACATTTATTTATTACCCTTTATTAATTTTTGAACGAAGATAAGCATTAACAAAGATATCTAGGTCACCATCCATAACGGATTGTGTATTTCCTACCTCTGTATTGGTACGATGATCCTTTACCATGGAATATGGATGGAAAACGTATGAGCGGATTTGGCTTCCCCAGCCAATTTCCTTTTGCTCTCCACGAATTTCTGCAAGCTTTTCTTCTTGTTCTTCAATTTTGCGTTGGTATAATTTCGCTTTTAACATCTTCATTGCTGTTTCTCTGTTTTTAATTTGTGAACGTTCTGTTTGACATGAAACAACAACGCCTGTTGGGATATGTGTAATACGAACAGCTGAGTCAGTGGTATTAATATGCTGACCACCGGCTCCACTTGCACGATACGTATCAATTTTCAAGTCTTCTGTACGCACTTCAATTTCAATTTCATCATTAAATTCAGGCATTACATCACAAGAAACAAAACTTGTATGTCTACGACCTGAAGAATCGAACGGAGAAATACGTACGAGACGATGAACACCTTTTTCTGCTTTTAAGTATCCGTATGCGTTATGTCCTTTAATCGCTAGCGTTACACTCTTTATTCCAGCTTCATCTCCTGGTAAATAGTCCAAGGTTTCCACTTTAAATCCTTTTTTCTCCGCATATCTAGTATACATACGTAAAAGCATACTTCCCCAGTCTTGAGACTCTGTTCCACCTGCACCTGGATGAAGTTCCAAGATAGCATTGTTTTTATCATATGGGCCACTTAATAATAAATTTAATTCAAACTGGCTTAAACGATCAACTAATTCTGAAAGTTCTTCTTCTAATTCCGCACGAAGTTCAGCATCATCTTCTTCTTTGACTAGTTCATATGTTAATTCAAGATTTTCAAATGCTTCCACTAATTTATGGAACTCATGAACTTGATCCTTTAATGCATTGCTTTCTGAAATTACAGTTTGTGCCGCCTGCTGATCATTCCAGAAATCGGGATGAAGCATATCATCTTCTAACATAGCAATACGTGCCTCTTTGTTTTCTAAGTCAAAGAGACCCCCTAAAGTTTTCTAGTGTTACATTTATCTTCTCTAACTCATTACGAATATCTGCTAATTCCATTAATTAATGTCACCCTTTATATAAATTATAGTTCTAAGTAGTTTTCTACTTCCTTTATGTATTATATGGCTTTTTGAAAAAAAATGCATGCTTTCCGGTTAATTTGTTTGAGTCAAGTATTTGTGGGAGAAATTTTTTATCGTCGGAATTTCTCTCTTTTTCAGTGTGTTTGCTATCTCTATTGTTAACGCTTTCTATACTTACTCTATTTATAGTCAGGCTGTTTTCGTAAAATTTTTTGGGATCAATAGACCGTTCCTTTCCGCTACAGGCACTTGCTTTCCGCGGGGAGGAAGTCGAGCCTCCTCGCCGTTCCGGCTGTGGGGTCTCGACCTTTCCTCTATGTCCCGCAGGAGTCAAGTGCCTTTCGCTCCAATCCACTCTGCGTTTTCTATGTTGTTAAAATCCATAACCTTTTAGAATACAGTTTACAGTTAAACGTCGACAATCCTTTTTAAAATCCTTGTAATGCTTTTAACGCATGATATAGTGGCTTTCCTGTTGTTTGACTCAAATAGGCAATGTTTTGTCTTGTTGCCTGTCCTGCTGTTTTGGTTAGTTTTTCACGGTAGTATTTTGGTTTTATATGATTTGATTCCTTCTCTTCCAATCGTTTCGTCATTGTTCCGATCAGTGTTTTAATATCTAATCCATCTTTTAAGCCAACCATGAATCGAATAAATGCATCTATTCCTTTTTCACTCCATGCCCTTCCGTTTTTCAGACGCTTGGCAAACACACTCATGGTTCCTTCTGCGCTGCCCATCGGACGCATATCACTCGTATCTATTCCTTGTTCCTGTAACCAAATTCTATAGTCTCCAAGTGCCTCGGGATATGGAGAAAGCTGGTTAATTAATGCTTCTAATCGTTCTTCTTTTTTCTCTGTATCCAGGGTCGCCACTGCACTATTTAACTCTACTAATAATCCCTCTCCATCATACTTAGCTAGCTTTTTTCGTATCGCTTTATATCTAGGATGTTCTTTAAAAATACGTTGGATTTCTCGAGCTACGTGGAATCTGTCTATCGTGAAAAAAGCTTTCTTTTGAAAATACTCTCTGCACGCAGTTATCCAACTAGCTCCGTCCCCATTGATAGCTAAAAGATGAGTAGTTGGATCGTAATGATACGTATCCATTAAAAATTGTTCTAACTCTTCCCAGAAAGGTGCTTCTGCTTTATGAATAAAATGCCGTTTTCCCACAAGACTGGCTCTCTTTCCATTCATAGACCAACCTTCATGGATAGCTGCGATCTTTTCTTCTCGTCCGCGCTTCTTACCACCTTGCCGTTTAATAAATAAGCCATCTACTTCGATAAATAATACCTTTCTTTTTGGTTCGATTGGCAAGCTCGGTACAACTTCTGTTTGTAATAAATGTTGACGAATCGCTTCATGACTAGCTACAGAGTATCCAAGTAATTTTTCTAACGTAGAAGATGCATGTCTGTATGATGGCCCAGTAACCGCCAATTCCATCGCCATTTCTTCCACAACTGGACTAAATCCTTTACCGCCCTCAAACTGTAAATATTGATCTAATAAATAGACATATTTGTTGCCGATACGATCCCAATAGTAATTTCGCTTAATTGAAACAGATCCAAATAAGGTGTCCATCTGAATCGCTCTCTTATCTTTGAGTTGATATCTTCCTTTATCTCGTTGTTCAGCTATTTCTCTGTCATACCCAGTTAACAGCTCCTCGAGAACTTCCGAAAAAGTTTCCTGTAATGTTTTAAATAAATCACTTTCTATTTCTTTTAATGTAGGTAGTTTTATGGTATTTTGTTTCATAGGGACTTTCTCCTTTTGTATGTTTTGTCCGCAAACACTACTATACAAAAAGAAAGTCCCTTTTTCTTTATTTTTGCTCATACTACCGCGCTTGCGTTTGGTTGGCGGTCTAACGACCACCAACCAAACCAGAGGGTAAATTATTTTCTACCCACAAACATTTTACTCATAC